>CAYJLQ010000033.1:8176-11877 GCA_964370725.1 uncultured Treponemataceae bacterium | reverse complement strand
TTATTTTGCAAAATCTACCAGATGAAGTTCAAAGTGAAGTAGCAAGACGTATTGCAACAATGGACAGAACCTCACCAGACGTTTTGCGTGAAGTTGAACGTGTTCTTGAAAAGAAACTATCTACACTTTCCAGTGAAGACTATACTGCAGCTGGTGGTGTTGAAAGTATTGTAGAAATTCTTAACCTTGTTGACCGTTCTTCTGAAAAGGCTATCATCGAATCTCTTGAAGAAGATGATCCAGACTTGGCAGAAGAAATTAAAAAACGTATGTTCGTATTCGAAGACATTGTTATGCTCGACGACCGTGCTATACAAAAAGTTATGCGTGAAGTTGATACACAAGAGTTGGCGAAAGCGCTTAAATCTGTCGATACTGAAGTACAGGATAAAATTTTCCGTAATATGTCTAAGCGTGCTGCTAGTATGTTAAAAGAAGATATGGAATTCATGGGTCCTGTGCGTATTAAAGATGTTGAAGAATCTCAACAAAAAATTGTATCAACGATCAGACGCCTCGAAGATTCGGGTGAAATTGTTATTGCTCGCTCTGGCGAAGACGAATTGGTCGTATAAGGATAAAATTGTATGGCTAAATCAGTTTTTCGACCGACAGAAATTAAAAAAATCTCAGATAGTGTTTTATTACCTTTATCTCATAATTATGCTCCCATCGTAGAGGAAGAAGTTCTTGAGGAAATGCCAGAGTTCATAGGTCCTACTGCAGATGATCTTCGCCGTGAAGCTGAGATGTTTAAACAACAGTGGGAAGATGAAAAACGTAAAATGCTTGAAGATGCTGAGAATGAAGCAAAAATAATTGTTCAAAATGCAGAGCAAGCAGCTTTTAGTGAAGTTAAACGAAAAACAGATCAAGTTGCTGTATTAAAGAAAGAAGCTGAAGATGAAGCAGAGGCAATTATACGCCAAGCTGAAGCAAAAGCTCAAGAGATTATTCGTGAAGCAGAACAACGCCATGAAAAAAATGTCAGTGAAGCAAAGCGAAATGGTTTTGAAGCAGGGCATGAAGATGGATATCAAACAGGAAAGCAAGAAGTACAAAGATTAATTGATAGATTACATATTGTTTTGGAAAAAACTATGGATAAGCGAAAGGTTATTCTAGATGAAACAGAGCAACAAATTGTAGAACTTGTATTATTAATTTCTCGAAAAGTAGTTAAAGTTATCTCAGATAGTCAACGTAATGTAGTAATGTCGAATATAATTCAAGCGCTTAGAAAAGTTAAAGGGCGTGGAGATGTTGTTATACGGGTAAATTTAGCAGATGTGCAGCTTACAACAGAGCATATTAAAGATTTTATGGATGCTGTAGAAAGCGTTAAAAATATTACTGTTGCTGAAGATTCAAGCGTTGAAAAAGGTGGCTGTATAGTTGAAACTGACTTTGGCGCCATTGATGCTCGAATATCTACTCAACTTAACGAACTTGAACAGAAAATTCTTGAAATTACTCCTATTAAAAATATTACAAAGACAGCTTCTCTAGCTAGTGAATAATCATGAGCGATATTTTTAATAAGTACCTAACTAGAATTGAAAAAACAGAAACTATTCACTGTACTGGATCTGTAATCGGTGTAAAGGGAATGCTAATAGAAAGTAACGGTCCTCAATCGGTTATTGGTGAGCTTTGTACAATAAGTATTCCTTCTAAAAATACAACTGTCCTTGCTGAAGTAGTTGGACTCAATGATAAAATTGTACAACTCATGGCTTATGGAGAAACAACTGGAATAGAGGTTGGAAGTAACGTGGTCTCTTCCGGTAGCGTTTTGGAAGTTGGTGTCGGCCCTGAGCTTCTTGGTAGAGTGTTAGATTCAACTGGCAAATCTTATGATAAGATGCCAGATATTATTACCGATACTTATTATCCTGTTGTAGCCTCACCTCCAGATCCTTTAGATAGAAAACCAATTGATGAAAGAATTGTAACTGGTGTTAGAGCAATTGATGCATTTTTAGCCGTAGGTAAAGGCCAACGGCTAGGTGTTTTTGCAGGATCTGGTGTGGGTAAATCAACGTTGCTCGGAATGATTGCTAGAAACACTAATGCAGATATAAATGTTATTGCCCTAATTGGTGAGCGTGGTAGAGAAGTAATAGATTTTATTCAAAGAGATTTGGGTGAAGAAGGCTTAAAACGCTCAGTGGTAATTGCAGCAACTTCAGATCAGTCACCACTGTCTCGACTCCGAGGTGCCTATACAGCAACTGCAGTTGCAGAATATTTTCGAGATCAGGGAAAAGATGTAATGCTTATGTTTGACTCTGTAACTCGTTTTGCTCGCGCACAAAGAGAAATAGGGCTTTCAATTGGAGAGCCGCCAGCACAAAGAGGGTATACACCTAGTGTATTTGAAACACTTCCTAAACTATTAGAACGTAGTGGTACGTCATTAAAAGGCTCTATTACAGGGTTTTATACAGTGCTTGTAGATGGGGATGATATGGATGAGCCCATCTCTGATACCGTTAGAGGTATTTTAGATGGGCACATTGTTTTAAGTCGTTCTCTTGCGCAATCTTATCATTTTCCTGCTATAGACGTCTTAGCAAGTATTAGCCGTTTAGCAAACCGTGTTAGTGGTCCGAAAACAAAAGAAGCTGTCGCTATAGTTAGAAAGCTTATGGCAGCATATTCAGATTCAGAAGACATGATTACTGTTGGAGCTTATCAAAAAGGTTCTAACCAAGTAATTGATATTGCTATAGATGCACATCCTCTTATAAATAATTTTTTAGTTCAAGATGAGTTTGAACATACTTCAATTGAAGATACCATGAAATTGTTATCAGAGTTAACAAATGTACAAATACCAAATGAAGAATGGGAAAAAGAAGTTATCGATCTTATACACAATCCTTATGAAATAGCACCATTTACTGACGATAATGTTACTACTAACGAAGCTGGTGATGAAACTGTAGGTGATTAATGAAGAAATTTTCTTTTTCGCTACAGAAAGTTCTAAATTTACGTGAATTTGATGAAAATCAAGCAAAAGAAGCGTTGGGGCATGTAATAAGCATTGCAAATAAGTTAAACATGGAATTACAAGAAATAGCACAAAAAAGAGTAAATTCTAGAAATTCAAGTGGTAATGTATTTAACGCTAATGAGTTTCTTGCAATTGAAAACTATGTAAATAGGTTGGATATTAGAAAGGAAGAAGTTCTTGTAGAACTTGCACAAAATGAAATTTTAATTGCAGAAAAACGAAAAATCTTGGCAGAAGCAATGAAAAACAGAAAAGTGCTTAGCAATTTGCGAGATAAAAAATACCAAGAATGGAAGAAGTCTGTTCTAAAAGATGAAGAAGCATTTGTTGATGATATTACTAATGCCAAATTTTTAGCTGAAAAATAGTATTATTACTTGAAAACATACACTTTATATGGTATTCTATATACATGCCAATAGATTCATATATTATTTCATATTCAGAAAAGCAATTAAGACGTAAGCGTGTACTTCTTACATTAAGTATTATTGTACTAGTCTTAATCGCATTACAAATTATTTTTACATATATACTCAGACCCCATCAAATTGCTTCTACTTCTATGCAACCTGAGTTTTCAAAGCAAAGTGCTGTTTTTCTCTCTCCACTTATAAACGGACATACACTATTTTCCAGTACATCATCTCTTACTCGTGGAACACTGGTAACTGTTGAT
>CAYJLQ010000033.1:0-8166 GCA_964370725.1 uncultured Treponemataceae bacterium | reverse complement strand
ATTCTGGAATAAAAAAGTCTACTGCGAATAATATCGTGGATTTTATATGTGGCATGGTAACCTTTCAAAAGTTTCGCCCCTATGATTCCTTGCGGTGGGGTGATTCAGAGATATACAGAATTGTTGGCATTCCTGGTGATACTTTGTATATGAATAATCATATTGCATACATTAGAGAAGGTGGATCTTCACACTTTTTAACCGAGTTTGAATTGGCCGATGTTAACTACGATGTAGTTTCATCTGGCTTTCCTGCTAGCTGGAATATGTCAGTTGGCGTTCAAGGAAAAAGCAAAGAGATATCTTTGAAAAAGGATGAATATTTTTTACTTTGTGATAATCGACTAGTATCTACTGATTCAAGAATTTTTGGAAGTGTTTTAAAAGATAATATTGATGCAAAGGTTATTGCACAGTATTTTCCTGTAAACCAATTAAGAGCCATAAAGTAGTGTATACCTACATACACATTCCTTTTTGTAAGACTAAGTGCTCCTATTGCGATTTTTTTTCTATTGTCCCAAGTGAAACAAGTAAATGGCGAGCTACTTCTAATTTATATGATTCTCCATTGCCTATTATTCCCGATGAATATATAACAGCCTTATTAGAAGAAGCGAAGCATAGTGTAGCAGAATATGATATAAAATCTTGGAAATCTTTATACGTTGGAGGCGGCACTCCCAGCCTTTTATCTCAAGAACAAGTTCGAATGCTTTTTAATGGCCTTACAGCTATTTGTCCAGTAGAAAAAAATGCTGAAGTTACTTTTGAAGTTAACCCTTATGAGATAGCAAGTGATGAAGGCACTTTGTATCTTAAGCTTCTAACAGATTGCGGTGTTAATCGTATATCGTGTGGAATCCAGTCTTTAAGTGATAGTGCCTTAACATGTGTTAATAGAAGAGCAACAAAAGATGAATGTATAGGTGCATTAGAGAGTCTTTTAAAATGGAAAACCACTAATAATATGCACATCCATAGTGATTCTCAAAGACATTTTCAATTTTCAATAGATCTTATTGCAGGTCTTCCAACCTTGTCTATGGCTGATTTTAAACAAGGATTACATACTGTATTATCATATAATCCGGATCATATTTCTCTTTATAGTTTAATGATAGAAGATGGTACGCCATTGGCGAATGATATTGACCGTGGTGTTATTAAAGCAGATGAGAATACAATTGATGCACAGTGGTTAGAAGGTTTTTCCATATTAAAAAATAAAAATTATTTTCAATATGAAGTTTCAAACTTTGCAAACTCAGCTTCATCTGAAGGTGAACATAATAAAGCCTATTGGAAAATGGAAAATTATATTGGTCTTGGAAGCGGATCATGTGGAACAATTGACAACATACGAAGCACAGGGACAAAATCTGTAAAGGATTATTGCTTGTTTTGGAATGAATTTACAAGTAATAAAACTGATTTAATCCCGCAGACTATACGTACAATAGAACATCTTACAAATGATGATAGAATTATTGAGTTTTTGTTGATGGGCTTTAGAACTCTGCAAGGTGTAAATGCTGTGGAATTTTATAATCGTTTTAAGGTAAAATTAGAAGATAAAATAGGAAGCGTTTTTACTAAATGGGTAAAAAATGGTCTTGCCACTAAAAATGCGGATTACTATGCACTTAATGAAAAAGGCTTGTTATATTTAAATTCTTTTTTAAGTGAAATTATATAGCGGAAGTATTTTTATGCCGATACTTAAATAATGAAGTCTACGTATGTCTTTTTGGTATTTTTTACCTTTTCAACCTTTCAATTTTTACATTCTCAAAATAGTGTAGATAGTACTTTGAATACTGACGTAGTAGGCATATGGGAAAATAATGGAAAAATTATCTCAATTTATGAAAATAATGATGGAATTTTGGATGCAAACATTACCCTAAAAACTTTTTACACCTTTTATTATGATGGAATATACCCAGCAGATGAAAGTAATAACATAAATCTAGCTCGCATAGGTAATAATTTGTATACTGAGTATTGGGAAAAAGGAACTGCATATAATACTCTTGGGGATCCAATAGAGCAAGAAATTGAAGATAATCCAGTATTTAAGGTCAAAGTTGAAAAGCCAATAGTATTTAATAGCGAAACAGCTGTTCCTGCTACTGGTACGCTGTGGCTTCCTAAAAGTAATACTACTGAATTAAGTATTGATGTAGGTTTAATAAACAGTGAAGTAATGGGTTATTATGTTGATGATAATGCTACATACGAGATTCGTTACTGGATTGTTGATATGCCATATAGCCCGGAAAAGGTTAGGCTTGACTTAACTATGAGTGAAGATAATGAATCAGTATTTATTGATAAGTATATTAAAATTGGCGACATTGTGTATACTAGCACTATGGGACTTAGAACAGAAATACGAAATGTAAAAAGTGTAGAACCTTTTACAGACACAGCAGTAATAAGCGACGATGATACAATTCTTGCATTTGGAGAGCCGTACTTAGAATTATCTGATATAACAAATGTAGACGATGCTATTCTGTTTCATAATTCAATTCCAAGGCCCCCTCGAGATGGTAGAGCAAAATTTGTTGAGCCAAGCATTTACAAAAAACTAGAGCAAATGACCATTGAAGATTTTGATAATCCTTATGCCCCAATACACTAGAATATATTTTGAATTTTATTGTGCCACTTCCTTTTTTTTATAATTTCTGCTATAATAAAAGTATGAGCAACGAAAAAATTACTGTAAAATGTACTACTGATAAGGGTGCTGTACTACCGACATATCAAACAATTGGGTCTGCAGGTGCAGATGTATGCGCTCTTCTAGATGCTCCAGTTTGTTTAAAACCTGGAATGCGCCAGATGATACCAACAGGCTTGCGTTTCGAAATTCCACTAGGATTTGAAATTCAAATGAGACCACGCTCTGGCTTAGCATTAAAAAATGGGATTACTTGTGTAAACTCACCTGGAACAATTGATTCTGATTATAGAGGTGAGGTGAAAGTTATCCTTATAAACTTGGGACAAGAAGACTTTATTATAAATAATGGGGACAGAATAGGGCAAGTAGTCCTAGCCCCTGTATTTCAAGCATCATTCGAAGTAGTAAGCGAACTAAGCGATACTCAACGTGGTGCAGGTGGATTTGGTAGTACTGGAGTATAATTGCATTAAGCGAGGTTCGCATATTTTATGATAAGAAGTAACAAACATATACTTATAAAATACTTATTTAAAGAATTATGGGTATACTTTGCAATTGCTTTTTTATTTTTCTTTTTAATTTTTTTTGTAAACCATCTCCTATTAACTGCAGAAGACATTTTAGAAAAACGAGTACCTGTAAACCAAGTGCTGCAATTTATTGTATTTTCTCTCCCATTCATTATTGCGCAAGCAGCCCCATTTGCAACGCTTGTTGGGTTTTTAATGTGTCTAGGTAGAATGGTTAGCGATAATGAAATTTTAATTCTACGGTCAACAGGACATTCATTTGGGTTTTTAATGAAACCTGCTATTATTTTGGGGCTATTAATATCATTAGTATCATTTTTTGTAAATGACTATCTTTTACCAATGGGTACTATAGCATATAATAGACTATATGTTTCAATATTGGTATCAAATCCATCTGTAGAGCTTGAATCACATTCAATAAAGCGCTATGAAAACTCTACACTAGTAATTGGCGAAGTTGATGGAAATGAATTATCTGACCTAATGCTTTTTGATACAGATTCAGAGGGTCAAGACAGAGTAATTGTAGCTTCAAAAGTTCAAGTTGTATCTCCTAATGACAAAGGCGTAGCTATGCGATTAGATATGAATGCTGCAGAAGCTGTCTTTTTTAATGTGCATAATAATAAGAATTTTGATTTTTTGCAGTCTGGGAAAGCTGCAATGAACTTGTTTACATCCAATTTTTTTCCTAATTTTTCAAATTCAAATCCTAGGGAGCTAACCTTTTACGATTTAAAAAAAGAGATTGAAATATTACAACAGGATGAAAAAACAAATCCTCAAGTTTTAAATTCATATGAACTAGAATTTCATAAAAAATTCTCTCTGCCTTTTGGTTCAATCTTTTTTGCTTTTTTAGCATTTCCCATTGCAATATTATTTGGAAAACATAATGGGCAGACAATCGGACTTATTATTGGGATATGTATTGCAGTAATATATTGGGCTTTTTTGATAATGGGGCAGCAGTTTGGGCTACGAAATGGCCTTGATGGCTTTATTACAATGTGGTTTCCAAATTTTCTTGTAGCATTATTTGGATTTATCTTTTTTGTGAGATTGTTAAAAAAATGATGTTAGTATTGTATCTATTAAAAAGATTTTTTCCCATATTTTTAGGAACACTTATTTTTTTCGCATTTACACTTGTTCTTGTAGATTTACTTATGAACCTGTGGCGATATATTTTAGAAGAAGTTGCAATTTCTGAAATAGTGCGTATAAGTTTGTTGTATGCTCCTAAGGCAATATCATTTTCAACACCACTTGCAATTCTTTTTTCATCTGCATACACTTTAAGCTCCCTATATGCAACAAATGAACTAACATCGATATTTGCATCTGGCATATCACTTTTTAAGTTTACGCTACCTATTTTACTTTTTTCGTTGTTTGCAAGTTTTGCATTGTTTTTTTTCGAAGACAGTGTTGTGGTTCCAAATTTAAATAAAAAAGTGCAAGCTCAAAGTACTGCTTTGAATGAAGCAACTTCATTTGATAACAATAGAATTGTTGTGTTAGCAGATGGCGGAAATACTATTTATAGAAGTGATTCATATAATGATGTGCAAAAACGCTTAACAAATATTAGCATATATATAAGAAACTCAGATAAAACTCTTAATAAAATTGTTAGGGCGGATTCAGCGCTATGGAATGGAAGTTCATGGGATTTTTCGAATGCAAGTACGTATACCAATGTATCTGGAGAGCTTATATTAACATCTGGAACTACCTATAATTTTACTGAAAATCCTGATACGTTTAAGAGTATCGTTATATCTGTAGATGAAGTAAATGTAAAAGAGGCAAAGGCATATATAGATAGGCTAAGAAGAACAGGGCTTCCCTTTGCAGAGGAAACTGCTCAATATTATGAAAAGTTTTCTTTTCCATTTGTTATATTTATAACAGTATTTCTTTCAATCGGGTTATCTGGAAAATCTAAGAAGAATGTACTGCTTGTTAGCCTAGCACTTTGTATAAGCGCTGCAGTACTCTTTTATGTCTTTCAAATGGTAACAATGCTCATGGCAAAATTTGGATATTTATCACCATTTGCAGGAGCATGGCTACCCGTAGTGGTGTTTATAGGAATAAGTGTTGTTTTATTACGTTTTGCAAGAACGTAATTATGCCGATAATATATTGTGAGGTTTAATAGTATGAAAGAAATATATACATGTACACATACAGATAAAAACAGTAAAGCACGTTGTGGCATTATGGAATTACCACATGGAAGTGTAGAAACACCAGTTTTTATGCCTGTAGGTACAAATGCAACAGTAAAAGCTGTTACTAAAGATGACTTAGAAGAAATTGGATTTGATATAATTCTATCAAATACTTACCATTTATACCTAAGACCTGGTGGGGATATACTTGAAAAAGCTGGTGGGCTACACGGTTTTTCATCTTGGAATAAAAATATTTTAACTGACTCAGGTGGCTTTCAAGTTTTTTCACTAAGTCCATTTAGAAAAATTACTACAGAAGGCGTAAAGTTTCAAAGCCATATTGATGGATCTAAGCATTTTTTAACACCTGAATATATTGTAAATATACAAGCACAGTTTAATTCTGATATTCAAATGCAGTTAGATGTTTGTACCGGTCATGGTATTACTGAAAAGAAGGCTAGAGAAGCGCTTTATATTACAAAGCTATGGACAAAGCGTGCAAAGGATACATGGTTACAAAGAGTAGAAGAGGGGTATCAAGGTCACTTATTCCCAATAGTTCAAGGTAACTTTTTTAAGGAATTAAGAAAAGAAAGTGCAGAGTTTGTAGCTGAATTAGATTTACCAGGTATTGCTATTGGCGGTTTATCAGTAGGCGAGCCATTTGATGACTATTGTGAATACTTGTCTTATACTGCATGCTTTTTACCAGCTAATAAGCCTAGATATGTTATGGGAATAGGTACGCCCGAATACATCTTAGAGGCTATTGCAAATGGTATTGATATGTTCGATTGTGTGTTACCTACACGTAACGCTAGAAATGGCTCTTACTTTACAAAAGATGGTCCAATTGCAATTAAAAAAATACAGTATGAAGCAGACTTTACGCCAATAGATCCAGAATGCAATTGTAAAATTTGTAAAAACTATACACGATCATACTTACGACACCTTTATAAGAATAACGAAATTGCTAGTTCTATGCTTGCAAGTTACCATAATTTAGCATTCCTTCACAACATGATGAAAGAAGTGCGCCAAGCTATTAAAGAAAATCGTTTTACAGAATATAAAAATAGTTTTCTAAGACGATACAAGGCTAAGCGATAAGGATACAATGTGAAAAGATATTATTTTATATTTATTGTAAGTTTTTTAACACTCTTTTTATATGCTGAAGATCAAGAAGTAGAAAAAACTGCTAGTGAAAACAGTGAAGAAAAAAAAGAAGATGTAAAATCTCTAAAAGAACAACGTCTAGAAACTATATTGTATGGGTTGGATGGAGAAGTGAGTGGGTTAGTTTCTACACTAATTTCTGAAAAGGATGATTCATTTACAAAAGAATTAGCAGAAGTTTTTGAGTATACAAGCAATACAACACTAAAAGATGGAATAATTGCATACTATTCCGAGTTTTCTGATGAATCTCTAAAGGAGTATGCGCTTTATTTATTAGAAGACCCCTATGATGAAAGAAGTTCAACAGTTAACGCACTAATAAATTATGTATCTAAAATTGATGCAAAGGAAGCAGCACCATTGTTGGTAGATATTATAGAAAGTGATAACTCATCATATTTTAATACTTCAATAACAGCCTTGGGTGAAATTGGTGGAAGTGAGCAAGCTGAATACTTAATTGATTACTTAGAAAATGATTTAACTACAGGACAAAGACAGGGTATTGTAAAATCTTTAGCGAAGTTGCAAGTGCCAGAAACATACGATATGTTTGTTGAAATGGTCGAAAATGATGAGGAAAATACCTATGTTAGGATGTATGCTGCAGAAGCAATAGGTAGCATGAAACCAGAAGAATCTACTCAAGTTTTGGTTACCCTTTACGATTCAACAGATCCTAACTTACGTGAGTATGCAGTTAAAGGATTAACTAATAATAATTCTGAAGAGGCTACAAGACTTATTATCAATGCACTTAAAGATGACTATTATAAGGTTCGATTACAAGCGATAGATTCAATAACTGAAAGTAATTTAAAAGAGGCTAGCGCTTCTCTTTTATATAGGGCAAAAAATGACACTGAAGCGTCCATAAAAAACAAATGTTACGATGCCTTAGCCTTTTTCAATTATAATGAAGGTATAGATTATATGATTGAATTATTAAATGGCACTTTAGTTAGTGATTCTGTTAAAGCTAATGTAGCAAGTTCTTTAATAAAACACGATATAGGGAAGGGGATTGATGAAGTTGTTATATTAGCGCTAAAAGTTGTTACAGATGACAAAAAGAAAAATTTGCGTTATGCACTAGGTAAAGAGTTTGCAAAATATGAAAACTCAAAATTTGAAAAAGTATGTGCAGCATACTTAGCAAGTAAAGATGTCGCAACACAAGGTACAGGACTAGACATATATAAAAAGAACCCTTACTTAAGTTTAAGAAGCACTGTTCAATCACTGACTGAAGGCGATGTTGCAACAAGTATTAAGGCAAAGGCTAAAGCCCTTTTAGAGGGTTAATGATTCAGTGTAACCTGCTGTTCATATTTTAACTTTATAATAATAAAAAAACCGTTAATTGGACTCAATTAACGGTTTTCACTACATTGTAGCTTTTTAATTTACCAGAGTTTCATTGATACACTGAAGTAGTTACCCCAGGTATTCTTAAACTCGCTATTATCAACAGGCTTAAATGATTCATTTAATACATCTGGCTCTGTATGATGTGTGTACGAAAGTGTATAACCTAATACAAGTGCTAGAGGAATATCCTTAA
>CAYJLQ010000032.1:0-11992 GCA_964370725.1 uncultured Treponemataceae bacterium | reverse complement strand
CTGCATTACAAATTAAGATAATTGTACCAGCTTTAATAATAAATGCTTTTCCTCGAGACATCATTGATACAAAGGCTCTCCAAAGACTTGGAATTCTGTATTCTGGAAGCTCGATAATGAAGAATGATTTAGCATGTTTTTCACCAGTAATGCGTTGAATAAGAAGCGCCGCTACAATAATAAGAGCAATTGCAAAAAAATACATTAATGTACTTACCCATGATGCACCTGCGAAGAAAGCTCCTGCAAAAAGTGCAATAACAGGAAGTTTAGCACCACAAGGCATAAAAGGAGTTAACATTGCTGTAGTTCGTCTTTGACGAGGATTTTGAATTGTTCTTGTAGCCATAACACCAGGAATACCACAAGCAGTACCTACAACCATAGGAATAATTGATTTACCAGATAAACCTACTAATCTTAGGAATCTATCCATAACAACTGCAACACGAGCCATGTAACCACAGTCTTCGAGCAATGCAATTAAAAAGAACATAACCATAATAAGTGGGAGGAAACCAACAACAGCGATTACACCACCAATAATACCATCAACTAAAAGAGCTTCTAAGAAAGGACTAGCTCCGCCTGCAGCTACAGCGCCACGCACAGCTTCCATTCCGCCTTCTAAAAGACCTACTAACCAGTCAGCAATCCATACACCAAGATAACTTTGTGATATAGAGAAAATAAGCCATATTGCTACAGCAAAAATAGGTATACCAAGCCATTTGTTTGCCAATATTTTATCAGCTGCATCTTGTGCATTTGACTTGTGAGAACTTGTTTTTCTAACTTCAACATCAGAAATAATAGTTTTTACTTTTTCATATCTTTTTTCATCATTTGCTTGAACTGTTTTTTCATCTGCATCATCAGTTATACAGAGGTCAAAAAAGGTTTGTTGTCCTTTTCCTTTAACAGATGTTGCCGCCACTAAAAGCTCTGCTAAACCATTGTTTTTTGTAGACGTTGAAACAGTTTTAACTACTGGGCAACCAAGAGTTGCTGATAATTTACTTTCATCAATATTAATTGATTTTTTTTCGTTTAGATCATTTTTGTTAAGTGCTACAACAACAGGGATTCCAAGCTCTAAAAGTTGAGTTGTGAAAAACAAGCTTCGGCTTAAGTTTGTCGCGTCTACAATGTTAATAATAACATCAGGATTTTCTTTTTTTACAAAATCTCTTGTAATGTTTTCTTCAGACGAATACGGTGACATTGAATATGCCCCAGGTAAGTCAACAGCTAATACCTTTTCACCGTCTTTTAAAAGAGAGTGCTTTACTTCACCTTCTTTTTTTTCGATTGTAACCCCAGCCCAGTTACCAACCTTTTCAATTTTTCCTGTTACAGCATTAAAAAGCGTAGTTTTTCCACTGTTAGGATTTCCAGCCAATGCAATTCTCATCTCGCATTCTCCTTTACTTTTGTTATTCAAATCTAATTTTTGTTATTTTTATCTAACAATTATTATAAAAAAATTTATTCTACAATAATTGCTTTTGCAAAATCTTTATCAATACTGTACCGAGCATCTTTTACTACTATAACATAGGTTGAAGAAACGATAGAAACAACAGTAATCTTTTCACCTGGATAACAACCAAGCGTAAATAAAAAATGTTCCAATTCTTTATCATTGGTTTCTAAACGCTTTACCGTTTTGGTTTCATTGAGACTAATTGTAACTAAGTTTTTTTCTTCCATATGCAAAACTCTATCCGTAAACAAAACACTACCAACTTAAAGTTAATTTTATCTAACATAGTAAATATACTGGATTATCCCTCTTTTGTCAATAAAAAAATATAGAAATTTTCATTTTTTTATACACCACGAAGGGTCGTTCTAACTTACTCCCCTTTTAGGGGGAGGGGAGAACTGATATGAACCCCCTTGACTCTACTACAACCCCTTTGAGTCACCCTTCTTCTTTCTTCTATAAATTATAACCACCAAGAACGTTGTCATCAGCTCTGCAAAAGGTATTGATAGCCACATACCGTCCATTTCAAATAAGCTTGTCATTACAACTACTCCTATGAGAATAAAAACGAACGTTCTTGAAAATGAAATTAAAGCTGATGTTTTTCCGTCAGACAATGCAGTAAAATGGCTTGATGCAAAAATATTTATCCCCGAGAACAAAAATGAAAACGAAAACAATCTCATCCCAAAACTAATCAAATCGTTTACGTGAGTGCCTTTTTCTGCAAAGGCATTTGCAACTGCCTTTGACCCAAAAAATGCAGCCAAAAATATTACTATTGAGGTTGCTACGATAAATGAAAAGCACATACCTTGTATCTTTTTCAAATATGTTTTATTTTCTGCTCCATAGTGATAACTTATAACAGGAGCAACCCCCATCGAAAAACCAATAAAAAGGGCTACAAACACAAATTGCGCATAGAGTATAGCAGTAAGGGCTGCAACACCATTAGAGCCTGCATAGCGCATCATAAGTAGGTTAAATACCAGTGTAACTACTGCCCCCGATAGGTTCGTAACCATCTCTGAAGAGCCATTAGTACATGCCTTTTTTATTGCCCACGGGGCTCGATTTGGAACATCAAAACATAGCCCCTTTTTATTTCTAAAAAAGAATATTGTACCAACTACAGCAGGAATACAGGTACCAAGCCCAGTTGCTAGCGCAGCGCCTGCAATACCCATATTGAGAGGAACAATAAAAATATAATCAAAAATTATATTAAAAACTCCTGCGACTATTGTTGCTATTAAGCCCAACTTTGGCTTTCCTGCCGTAATAAAAAAGCTTTGATACATAAACTGTAGCACTTGACAAGGCGCAAACAGTAAAAAGATTCTTATATAAGTAACTCCGTATGGGAGTAGTACATCATCAGCACCCAAAAGTCGTATTAAAGGAGAGGCAAAAACTATTACTAATATCGCTGAAACTATAATAAAAGATAGTACACTCACAGTTAAAAGAGTAAAAACTTTATTTGCTTCAGCATCACGTTTTTGGCCAAGCATAGCCCCTATAAGCGCACTCCCTCCTGTTGCAAACATAAAGGAGACAGAACCAAATACTTGCTGCAAGGGGAAAATAATATTTAGTGCAGAAAGGGCATCAGTATTTACAAAACGAGCAACAAAGAGACCGTCTACTATTGTGTATGATGAAATAAAGATCATCATAATGGTTGATGGAAATGCATATCTCAACAACCCTGTAAAGTTAAATTCTGTAGCTATTTTATTATCATTCATTATTTTTTTCCCCTTTTTTTAAACCTAGTGTACTATTTTCTTTTTCAAGCTGTTTGCTAAAATATTTTAAGACTTCAAAAAAAGCATCTATTTCTTTTTCTGAGAACTTTTTTTTAGTTTTATCGATTATTTTTTCAAAAATTTTATCGCTTTCTATCCAAGATTCTTTTACACCTTGCGAAACCCGTATATAATACACCCTTTTGTCTTTTTTACATTGTTCTCGAACAACTAGCCCTTGTTTTTCAAGCTCATTCATTTTTAACGTAACCGCAGACTTTGTTAAGCCAAGCATCTTCGCAATACTGCTAATTGTATTATATTCTGAAAAAGAAATAATCGATAAATATTTTCTAGTACTGTATGATAATTTTGAAAAAAATGTACTTTGAGTTTGTATTTTAAAATCATGTATTTCAATTTCTTTTGAATACTTTAATAGTAATTCGTCTTGTTTACTCATTTTATATCTCTTTTACTTAAAATTCTTAAGCACTTAGTTAAGTATATTAAACTATTTAGTTAAGTTTTCTTAACTAAAATACCAGTTTTTTGTATTTTTGTCAATCAATTGACAGTAAAACATTCCCTCTATATAATGTGTCCTTATGGTTTTTAATAAGGAGCTTAAACTTGTTTAATTGGATTAATTTTTTACTCTATGCAATAATAACATCCATTACGCCCGGCCCAAATAATATAATGTCTTTAGCGAACGGAAAAACTCTGGGTATAAAAAAATCACTTCCTTTTTGTTTTGGTGTAGGAATAGGCGTGTTTTTACTTCTGTTACTAAGCGCTTGGATTGCAGGAACAATTACTTCATTTATTCCTAAAATTAGTATTCCTATGAGAATTCTAGGTTGCATATATATGCTATATTTAGCTTTTAAAACATTTACTGCCAGATCAGAAATAAAAGAAAACTTGCGTAATACAAATGTATTTATAGGCATTCTTCTCCAGTGCATCAATCCTAAAACATTACTATACTGTATTGTTTCTATGGAAATATATGTTCTTCCTTTCTATCCAAACAACTTATTAACTATAAGCTTTTTTGCTTTACTTCTTGCTTTTTTTGCATTTTTCTCCACAGTTCTTTGGAGTGTCTTTGGAAAGATATTCACATTACTTTTTTCGAAATATGCAAAAATAACAAATACCATTATGGCTCTTTTGCTAATTTATTGTGCATTAAGCTTATTTCTGTAAAAGGACTTGAAAAATTTGTCATGAAGTGGTATTATATTTTGATTGATATTGTATAATAATGTCAATTTTGAATAAAAGAAGGAGAAAAATCTTGTCAAACGAACCTTTAGACCTAGGAAAGAAAGTATTTTTTCTTCATCCTCCACCAGAGTTTCAAGACATTGTTATCCCCATGCTTTCTTCTGCGGGGTATGAATTATACCAGCTCTCTAGTTACAAACATGCAAAGGCAATCCTAAAAGAGTACCCAGATTCTGTTTTTTATATTTGTATCGACCAAGAATTGCTTATTGACCAGTGGTATAATTACGTATCAAGTTTTTCAAATGATGGAGAGCTATCACAAGTTATAATTGGTATAATGGCTACATATGCTGGAAAAAATGAAAAAAACCACTTTTTGCTTAATACTCTAATACCAGGAGGCTTTGTTGCATTAAACCAAGAGCCAATAGTTACACACGACTACATACATAGCATTTTAATGATAAATAATGCAAAAGGTAAACGCAATTTTGTTAGAGCCTTTTGTGAAGATCAGACAGACGTTTTCGCTACATACAAAGTTAAAGGCCACTCTTGCCCATTAAGAATTAGCAACATTAGTTCAGCAGGCTTGTTATGTGTCGCGCAAAAAAAGCTTGAAGTTCTATTTCAACAAAATAAAAATCTAACAACTTTTTCAATAAATTTGCGAGGTCAAAACATAGACTGCAATGTAACCGTCTTTCGAACATATTCAAATGAAGATAAGTTATTCATAGTATTGCTTTTTACTGAAGAACTTTCGTATCTAAAAAAAGCTTCAATAGATATGTATGTAAGAACGTTATTACAAGAAAGAATTGACAAAAAAATTAGCACTTTAGCACTAGATAACAACAACTACACAGAGCGAGAAAAATCTGCTGTTGGCGATGACTCGGGAGATGCATTCCTTATCTCTTTAGAAAGTGATACCTTTCGCTTTGATGACGACTAGATATAGCAAAATTTGCTATATCTTACCAGATATGTCATAAAAAAAACGCACTCATCGGTGCGTTTTTTTTATGACGTAGCATTTTTTTATGCAGTTTTATTATAAGGAAACTCAATAACAAATTTTGTTCCATGGTTTGGTGCACTTTTTACAGTTATATGCCCCTTATATTCTTTTATTCTTGATGAAACAAGACTTAACCCAATACCACGTCCTGCTTGCAATGAAAGGCTTTCTGCCGTTGAAAAGCCTGGCGAAAAAATAGCTTTTATAAGCATGTTTCTATCTTCCTTTGTAACTGTTGCTGGAAGAATTTTTTTCTCAATTGCTTGTTTTCGCACTTGTTCAAAGTTAATACCAGCACCATCATCTGAGAATTCAACGATTATTTTTGACTTTGTTTCATCAAGCTCTATAGATAAAGACAGGATACCATTTTCTGACTTCCCTTTATCATTTCTATCAGTAAAATCTTCAATACCATGTGCCATTGAGTTTCTTGTTAACTGTAATAAGATTTCCTTAATTACTCGTCTATAATCTTTGCTTATGCCGTCCCAATCAAGTTTTTTTACTTTAATAACGGCATTTTTATCTCCAGCTGATTTAACTTTGTTAACTGCATTTTGTAAAGCTTGAACCAAAATATTAGAAGAGGAGTTTACAGCACTAGAAGATTCTGAGTATAATTCCATTTTTTTAACGATATTTTTCAAACCATCAACAATTTCCATTATCCTTTCAAGCTCAAAAACAATTTCTAACATACTTTCATATGTATCAATTTTATCTCTTAAAAGAGTAGCAACTTTATCTTCAAATTCATGAAAGCGTGCTGCTGGAGTTTCTAATCCAATTACCAGCGCATTTGACTTCATAGCATGAAGACCTTGGAAAAGATCTTTATAGACATCTAATTTTGGCCTAGCATCATCTTTCAATGCCTCATTCATTCTTGAAAATTCATCATCTACTTCATCCAAGAACTCACTTAAACTTTGTGGAGGCACATGCATAACTTCAAACATTGATTTCATTTCAGCTTGTCTAAATTGCTCTTCTCTTTCTAGTTTTTCTTCAAGTTCTATCTCATAAGTAATGTCACGTGCTACAGCAAGAATAACATCATCCCCATTTTGGCGTATAATATGTGAAAAAGTAATTGAAAGAATTTTCTTTTCTGCATTTGGTGTAAGGTACGTAAATCGATACAAAGGATTTACATCACGAAGCATTTCTGGGTCGTAAGAAGAATGCAAAACCATTTCTAAAAAGTCTTTTAACAATTGTATTTCTTTTTCTACAAGAGAACCCTTTAACAAAACAAAAAAGTCTAAATCTTTTAAATCTTCGCGATCAAAAACCTGGGGCGTATGCTTTGAGAAAAATGGCTGAAAAATAAAATCTGCATCAAGCATAAAAATCCCTACTTCAAGGTTGTCTTTCATAGTTTCAATTTCATTAAACTCGTTCTGTAACTGAGTACGGCTTCTTGTTAGAGCAAGACTCAAAACTTGTGTACGGTTATAAGATAATGAAGAGAAGGCAATCATAAAGGTATACAAAATGGCAGTTCTTAGCGCAAAATCATAGTAATAAAAGGCAGAATCTGTGTAGAAAGTATAAAGCATTACCCCT
Organism: uncultured Treponemataceae bacterium; assembly: GCA_964370725.1. Classification (GTDB taxonomy): domain Bacteria; phylum Spirochaetota; class Spirochaetia; order Treponematales; family Treponemataceae; genus CAYJFX01. The sequence goes on along the minus strand of CAYJLQ010000032.1, from coordinate 4,911 downwards.
AGTACTATAAAGGAAGGGATACTCCCTAACTGCCCAAGAATATAATATGCAAGAGATGGTAGAATAAGAGCCCATAGTGCTGCAGCAACCCCACCAGAAGAGTGAGAAATAATCATAAAACAAACAAAGGCAGTATAGGATCCTACCATTATAATTGAAGGTACTATTACAGGTATTTTTGTATGGGTTAAAAAGAAAAGGAAAGCCAATAACAAACAAAATAATGCATCGGCTACAATAACCATAGGATCTGCACCGGGCTGCATTGCAAGGTTTATTGTAAACGGAAGAAATATCCCTATCCCTACTACAAGGAAGATATTAAGCATTACATATCGTGTAACTAGATCCATTTTTTTTGCATCAGAAATACCTTTTTCATAATGCCCTGAAGATAGTAGCTTTAAAGTCCAATACCGCAAAGCCCCTGTTGTAGTTTCTACTTCTTTACTTACTTTTTCCTGAACCCCTACTTCGTTAGTTACCTCTGCCATTTATCTCTCCTTTATAACGTAGACAACTAATTTGTTCGTAATGAAACAAACAAAGAAAAGGCATGCGTATCTAAAACCTTAAAAGGAATACAAATACGTCGTGCCCCTTGTGATTTTAGCCATACCATATTATGATTTTGGCCTTCTATAATTGTAGGTAATGAAATTACAAGTTGAAACATTTCTTCTAAATCTCTCTTTACATTGCCTGCTATAATATTGATTATCTCTCCAACAGCGTCGAACACATCTTCATTTGTTTCAGTGTACTCCATTCCTGTTAATTTTTCAGTTAACTTAAACGCAAGTTCCTTTTTCAAAGAAAGAACGACAGCTCCTTGAGCTTCTCCAGCCAAACCAATGATTCCTGAGATATCCCATTCATTACTATCATTTTGTTCGACAAAGTGTGGGGTACTTGCTGTAATTTCTAGTCCGATAAAATCTCGAAAAACATTACAGCATGTATTAATAAAGGGTTGAACGTATTTTTCCATTTTTAAATCTCCTTTTGTATACTTTGAGCTTATTAAAACTCTAAAGATGAAAGAGTTTTCTTAAACTTATCAACACTTACTGGTTTGATAAGATATGCAGAAACTCCTGACTTTAAGGCTTCTATTACATTGTAACGAGCAGCTTCGCTAGTTACCATTACTACAGGTAATTTTTCATATTTGCTATTAGAGCGTACTTCCTTAAGAAAGTCTAAGCCTGATAACTGAGGCATGTTCCAATCCAAGAACACCAAGTCTATATCGTGCTGTGATAGTGCTACTAAAGCTTCTTTTCCATTTTCGGCTTCCAAATATTCGCACGGAATATTCATGGTGGTAAAAGTGTTTTTTACTATGTTGCGCATTATTCTAGAATCATCAACAACTAAGATTTTTTTCATTTTTAATTTCCTTTTTTTTATCCTATATTGATAAAATCTTAGCTATTATAACACAAGCTTTTAATTCTGTCTAGAAATATTTTTAGTGTTTCGTAATATTTTTGTAAATTTATACAACAAAAATGTAAAAACATCCCTTTTTTTGTGCATAAATATTCATCAAAAGAGAATAAAAAAACCGCTTGCATAATGCAAACGGTTTTTTTATCGTTATTTATGTTTATTTTTTCTTTAAATATTTAACACTATCTAATGCAACAGCTGCAATAATAATTAAACCTTTAAAAACAAACTGCAGGTTTGTATCTATTCCAAGGAATGTTAGACAATAAGTAAGGCCTGTAAAGATAATAACACCTATTACGGCACCACCAATTTTACCAATACCACCACTAAAAGAAATGCCACCAACTACACAAGCTGCAATAGCATCTAGCTCATATCCTTGTCCTGTCCCAGCACTAGCATTTGCTCTAAAAGCTTCAAAGAAAGCACCAAAGCCATAAAACACACTTGCCATGATAAAAACACCCATGGTTACTTTTGTAACACTAATACCACTTACACTAGCGGCCTCTGCATTTCCACCAACAGCATACATATTTTTACCGAATATTGTTTTGTTCCATATAAACCATGCAACAACTACTGCAATAGCAGCAGGAATAATAAGCTTAGGAAATGTAACCAACTCTCCATTCATAACACCTAAAATCCAACGGCCACCTAACAAGTCTTTTATTCCACTGTCAATTGAACCAACAGGGGTTCCACTTGTTCCAAAGAATAATAACCCATAAATAATAAGCTGTGTTGCCAATGTAGAAATAAATGGGTGTATTTTAAGTTTAGCAGAAAAAGCACCAGCAAAAGAACTAAACGCAACACATAGAGCTACTGAAATACTAAGAGCCATTGCTACACGGCCAGCCATTGGAATTCCTGAAAAATCCCAAGGCCCCATTCCAAATACTGTAACAATATTAACACCTGGATGAAGAATAAGCCCAGTTGTAACTGCCCCAAGAGCAACCATACGGCCAACACTTAAGTCTGTACCAGCTAGCAAGATAAGCCCCGCAACCCCCAAAGCAAAAAACATACGTGTTGAAGATTGTTCAAGGATGGTAAAGATATTTGGCAATGAAAGCAAATTTCCTCTACCTGAAACAGGAGCTACAACAATACATACAATAAAGAAAATAAGAATAGCTAAGTACAACCCGTTTTCAAGTAAAAATTTTGAACCTGTAAAATTGTAAGCATAATCTTTTACATTAAGAACAATGTCTTCAGATATAGCCGCTTTCCCATTTCTTAAACTTCTGTTTAATTGAACATGGTCAACAAAAGCTTGCTTTTTTTCTGCCTTGCAGTTTCCAATTTTTCCCTTAAAATGATTTTTAGCATCAAAAAGAGCTGATTGCACTTCATATTTGTATGCATCAATATCTTCTTTCAGCGCCTTTGCATCTACCTTAGCTGGTTTATTTACATAACTTGCCCGAATTTTTTGAACACCTTCGGCTCCAGATTTTTTAATATCTGCAATCTCTGCTTTGTACTCAACTTTAAGTTTTGCGATTGCTTCATTTTGGTCTGCAACTACTGTGGCATTGTAAACTTTTGAAACTTTGTTTGCATAAACTACAGCTTCTTTTTCAAGTCTTTTTTCTTCTGCTTTATTTTTTTTAGCTACCACTTGCGCTAAAGCAATGTTGTCTTTATGCTCTGCAATTACCCTTTGCCGCTGAACAGCATCGAGCATCTTATTCTTTTTTGCAATGAATAATTCTTGCTTAAGTTCAAGAACTTTGTTTACACCATCTTTTCGAAGGTCTAAAAGTCTTTGATTGTACTCTTGTATTTTTGCATCGCTTTCAAGTGTGTTTTGATTTAATGATAGATCTGACATTTGCACTCATCCTTTTTACAAATATTTTGCTGATAGTCTCAGCAATTCTTCTTGGTTTGTGTCTTTTGTGTTGACAACCCCTGCTAGTTTTCGATTTGACATAACTGCAATACGATTTGTTATACCTAATATTTCTGGCATCTCACTAGAAACAACAACAACTGTTTTTCCTTCTTTTGCCATCTTAATAATTAACTGATATATTTCATATTTCGCACCTACATCTATACCACGGGTAGGTTCATCCAAAAGGAACACTTCTGGTTGTCTTTCAAGCCATTTTCCTATAATTACCTTTTGTTGATTTCCACCACTTAGTGAAGTGATAAGATCTTCTACAGAAACACATTTTGTATGCATAACCTTTACTTCATGATTTGCTGCTTCTGCCATCTTTCGTTCTGAAAGCACCCCAAAGGATTTATAACTTCCTAAGTTAGTAATTGTAGTGTTAAACTTTATTGTAGCTTTTCCAAACATCCCGTTAAACTTTCTTTCCTCGGTAACGAGAGCAAAATTATAATCCATAGCTTCTTGGCTGTTTTTGAATCGAAGTTTTTTACCATCCAAAATTACTTCGCCAGATGCTATTGTTCTTATTCCAAATAAAGCTTCTAACAGCTCGCTTCGACCAGCTCCTACTAAACCATACAGACCGAAAATTTCACCTTTTTTTACGGTGAAAGAGATTTCATCAAGAACAGGCTCAAATTTTGTTGTAAGATTTTTTACTTCAAAATAATCTTTACCAGGAATGTTGTCTACTTCTGGAAAACGATTATCTAAAGAACGACCAACCATAGCTGAAATAAGCTCATTCATATTAGTATCTTTAGTTGGCTTTGATGTTATCATTTTTCCGTCTCTAAGTACGGCCACTTCATCACAAATTTCAAAAATCTCATCCATTTTGTGAGATATGTATATAAAGGATACGCCCTTGCTTTTTAAGTCATTTACTATTGAAAAAAGTTTTTTAATTTCTACTTCTGTTAAAGAGGAAGTAGGTTCATCTAATACAATAATTTTTGCATCGTATGAAACAGCTTTTGCAATTTCAACCATCTGCCGTTGTGACACAGACATGGTTCTCATAATGGTTTTAGGGTTAACATTCATGTTTAAGGATGCAAACAACTTTGTTGTTTCACTAAACATTCTCTGTTCGTCAATAACACCACCCTTTGTAGGGTAACGTCCTAAGAAAATATTATCTGTTACTGTTCTATCTAAACATTGATTAAGCTCCTGGTGAACCATAGCTACATGATTTTCCAAAGCTTCTTTAGGGCTCTTAAAATTAATATTTTTGTTAAGAAGTAAAAATTGTCCTTCGTCTTTTGCATAAATACCAAAAAGACATTTCATCATTGTTGATTTACCGGCTCCATTTTCACCCATAAGGCCGATAACACTTCCCTTTTTTACGGTTAAATTGATACCGTCTAGAACTTTATTTTTTGCAAATGATTTTGAAAGATTTTTTATCTCTAATACTACATCATCCATCAACTTTCCTTTTTTACGATAAAAACTATGACAACTCGCGTTGCCATAGTTTTATGTGAATTTTTTATTCTGGATTACAGGACTCTTAGTACTTT
>CAYJLQ010000031.1:0-12087 GCA_964370725.1 uncultured Treponemataceae bacterium | reverse complement strand
GGCTTTATCATTATGTAAAAAAGCAATAGAAATAAAACCAGACTCTGTAGCCTTCTTAGATTCAATAAGTTGGGTATATTATAAGCTTGGACTTTTATCTGAAGCTCAAACATACATAAAGAGAGCATATAACAAAAAAGATAGTAAGGCAGAGATTGCAGAACATTATAAAATTATTACTGAAGATTATGCTATAAATAAAGAGCAAGGTCGTTTAGCTGCAAGAGGTGAAAATAGATGAAAAAAATCTATTACATAAGTATAGTTTTTCTTTGTTTTGTGCTGTTGATTTCTCATGTTTTTTCTCAATCTTTTAGTACACAAGCGCCAAGTGCCGCAGACATTGGATATTCTGAAGAAGAGTTTAGAAGAGGTGTGCAGGCGTGGTACAGAGGCACCTTTAACGAAGCAATTATTCAATTTGAAAAAGCATTATCATATTTACCAGAACAGCCTATATTATTAGATTGGCTTGGAAAAGCTTATTATCGATCTGGTTTAGAAGGAACTGCCATTGAACAATGGAAGATTGCTTCTGATTTGGGGTATGGTGGAATGCTTTTGCAAAATAAAATAGAAGTAGTGGAAAATAGGCGAGTTACTGGAAGTGATACTGAAAAAACTGTTCGCTTTGTTGAATCTGGAACTTTCCCAGGTTCAAGTGGTGAAGTTTTATACTTTAGTCAGCCTACTTCAATTTTACCAAACGAAGATGGCTCTATTTGGGTAATAGCATATGGCTCTAACGAGCTTATTCGCTTTGATGTTAATGGTTTAATTACTAGCCGTATAAAAGGACCATTAAATGGTTTTGATAGACCAATGGATATAGTAAGACAGCAAAATGGTAATTTATTAGTATCAGAATATGCTGGTGACAGAATTAGCATACTAGACTCCAATGGTTTATTTATATCTTATATAGGATCTAAAGGCAGAGGCGATGGTCAATTACTTGGGCCTCAATATTTAGCACAAGATTCATCAGAAAATATTTATGTTACCGATTTTGGTAATGGCCGAGTAGTTGTGTATGATTATACAGGGCAGTGGCTTTTCAATTTTGGTGATTTTGATTCTCCAACTGGTATTACCATAATTGATGATATAGTATACGTTGCAGATAGTATTTCTGGCAATATTTCAATGTACGATACAAGTGGTAACTTTCTAGATAACCTAGTAGAAGATAATAGTTTTTCGCAAATAGAATCAATTCGTAGTTGGGATAATTATATACTTGCTTCTGATACAAACATGATTTATGCAATTGATACATATAATGGCGAGATTCATGATGTTGTACATACGGGTAATTCTCCAACACGCTTAACATCTGCACAAATAAATAAAAATGGTACCATTGTTGCAAGCGATTTTTTTAATAGTGACATCCTGCTTTTATCAAGAATGAATGAACTTGTTGGTGGTTTTTTTGTACAAGTTGAAAGAGTTTATTCAGATAATTTTCCTAATGTTACCGTTGAACTTCGTGTTCAAAATAGAAACCGTGAACCTATTGTTGGGTTAAAAGATGTAAACTTTTTACTTACAGAAGAACAGCGCCCTGTAGCAAATCAACGTCTTGTTGGTGTTGCTGATGCAAACGATTTTTGTGATATAACACTTCTCATTGATAGAAATATAGCAACGCAGGACTATTTACAGGCTATAGACAGTGCAGTTAGGGAAATTGCTAGTTCTATGAATAGTCAAAGTACGCTAAGAATTGTTTCTGCAGGATCTGCTCCTGTAACTGAGTATGAGGGTGAGCCATCATTTATGGAAAGATTTTCTTCTGCAAATTTGCGAACCCCATTTTCACAAACGCCTGCAACAGACTTAGCAATTAGACTTTCTGCAAATGATTTAATTAATGCATCTTCTAAGCGTGCTATAGTGTATTTAACCGCATCTTCAGTGAATCCAATGGCTTTTACTAGTTATGCTTTAGCAGATAGTAGTTCATATCTTAACAATAATGGTATATCCTTTTTAGTTGTTAACTTAGATAACAAACAATTATCGCCAGAAATAAATTACATTGTAAATCATACTCCCGGAGAAGAGTACTTTGTATTTAGGCCAGAAGGCTTGTCACCTTTAGTACAAGATGTACTCGATATTCCTGTTGGTTTATATCAGTTTACCTATGTATCTAGTTTGCCAACAGATTTTGGTAGTAGATTTTTACCATTTGAAGCTGAAGTATATCTTATGAATAGATCTGGACGCGATGAAACTGGTTATTTTGCACCTTTAGAATAATATTAAAATTGCAATTTTCCAATTAGAGAAATAGTATTCAATAGGTTAAAATAGTTTTTTTCAATAAAAAGCTCTGAGCCTAAATCTAAGCCTACACTCGCATAATCGTTTACATGTATATCAATCATATGGGTAATTCCATATGATTGGCTTATATTGTTTTCTTCATCATTTCTGTTTCCACTCAAACTAAAATATAGTGAGTTTTCTCTATCAAAGACAGTTTCATTTTCTGCAAATTTAGGGAAAAATCTATGTATACCATCGACTATAATGCTTGAAGTTCCTTGTCGTTCCCAAATAGTGTCTAACGATATTCTCCATTGGCTATCGGTATCTATATATCCTTCACTAAGAGCTGTAATTCTATTAGTATTGGTAAAGTAGATACTAAACTGATTGTATCCTGTAATTTCTAATCTTTTATTACCTTGTGAAAGATTATCTATTTTGTATGCAGCTTCAATTGATTGAATAAACTCATCTTGTTCATACCAATCAAATATAGGGTATGACCCATATCTACCAAAATTATTTAATGATAGAAAGCTTACTCCACCTAAAAGTTGAATTATATCACTAACATCTGTTATACTTGTTCTAATGTCTCTGGAAACAGATAGTTTAGCACTGCTTGGAATAAATAAGTCTACAGAAGAATATGAGTTTCGTCTGTTCCACCCAAGTAACCATTCACTTGTGTATCCATATACATTATTATAGTTTTTTTCACTAATGCTCTTTTGCATTTCTTTTATAATATCTTTGTCATAAAAATCGTAGAACGGTATTGTTGTGTAAGCCCATGTTTTGTCTTTTATACGATCAAAATAATATTCTACATCGCTAACATAATTTTTACTTATTTCTCGTGTACTATCAACGTATGAGTTTTTTTCGAACGTTGTAGAAAATGCATGTATACCAATTGAAAATGGCACAATGATGCGAACTGTATCCGTTGCAGTATTTGTTATATCATTTGTGTTTGAATACACATTTTGAGCGCTTATAAAAAAAGATGGCTTAAGCTCTATTTCAGGAAAATTAAATACTTGGTTTAATGAATAATCAATTGTTCTTTTTGTAGCTTTATCGTATCCTGTAGAAAACTGAATAGCGCTTATATCTTTCCAAAGTGTCCCATACGATCCTATTAATATTGAATCCATGTAACCGCTTTCTCTTGCATTATAATTTGACTCTAATGAATACACAAAGCTATTTTTCCCGAATGACGCATTAGTTAAAAATCCTACGTCCTGAAAATAAAGCGTGCTTTCTTGTTCAGCTTCAGAAACAAAATTTGTTTGTATATTTAGGCCTAATTCGCTAAAATCTAAACCAAATTCTTCAATTTTTTTTGCCGCATTAGATTGTGGTATATACCTATAGTCTTCCATAAATGAAAATATCTGAAAGATTGGAAAGACTGGTGTTGACAAAATTTTATGAGATGCAGATTCTAAGAAGATATTTTTATCTTCATTATTCGAACCTGTTTTAGAATTTGAAGCTGAAAATATAACTGAAACATCGGTTGTAACACCAATTATGTCAATGCTTGCATTTGTGTCGCTAAGAAGTCCTACTTCATTTTTACTTTCAACACTTTCAATGGGTACACTGACAGCGCTTTCTATGTTAGTAGCAACTTTAGCATTTGTAAACACTGGAAAATCATTGTCGGTAACAAAAACATCTTGCTTTTCCCAGTTTACAGCTGTTTTGTTTTCTGTTGTAAAATTCCATGCTGCATTGGTTAAGTAGATTTCATCTAAATATATTGAACCTTTTCCTGAAAACTCTAAGATTATCTTTGAAGGAGAAATTGAATTATCTATTGAGCTTAGTGAATAATCGCCAGTGTTTAATGTTTGGTTTCCTATTTTAACACTATTATGTAATAAATCTATTGTAACTTCATGCCATGAGCCCTCTAAATTTTTCAAAGCATTTTCTTGCAAAACAAGTTCTAATACCTTTGTGCTACCAAAATCATTTTCGCCTTCAAGGCTTATTTTTACGCTTGCAGCGTTTTCTATTGTTTCTGGTACATATGCAAAAAAGTGCATTTTAGTATATGTTGAAAAGGGTATAGCTTTAAAAAACTTTATTGCGTTTAGCGTTTCAGTTGATAGTGTATCATCCCATTTAAAATACTGTACATTGTTTACAGAGTTTTGATTGAAGCGCTGCATTTCTGTTGGATCAGTTTTTCCTGTTTCAATACTTCGCACCTCTTCTGCTCGTAATCCGTCTCCAGAAACAGTAAATGAGTTTCCGCTAATCTCATATGATCCTATTTCAAGAGTTCCGCTTACAGGATTATCGCTTACAATAATTATTCTCGCATTTTGGTTTTTTGTTAATTTAGCTCTGTCTTCATCTTTTAAGTACACAGAAATATATTGCCATCCATCTGTTTCGCTTTGAAATGCTCTCTTTATATCTGGTCCATTAATAATATCCCATGTAGGTATTTCACCTGGCATTTCTTCCAGTGCTTCATCGTCGTCACTAACACCGAGTTGTAAATATATTTTAGATCCTGCTGAAATATTTTGTTTTATTTGAATTAAAAATGTTTCAGCTGTAGGCAAAATAGATGCGTTTCCACCTAAATCTACTGTTTGCGAAATCCAGCCAGTAGATTTTTCTATATCCCAGCTACTCCTAACTATGTATTCTCCACTAGATCCATCACGTACTGTGCTCGTTGTTGTACTACCCTTATTCGCACTATCTAGCTGCGTAATGGCTGACCCATTTGGTCGTTGGTTAAGTACTGGCACAAGGCCTTCAAAATCATTAACACCAGCGCTTGAAGAAAGTGAAGTAATATCACTTTGAAAACCGTCCATTCCATCTATTCTATATGTATCGCTAATATTAGGATTTTGAAAAATTGCTGACGTTGTATTTTCAAGACTAAAAGAATCTTTAGTGTACTGTAAATCAAAAGCTGAGTTTATTGACGCTGGAGCATCAAAGCTACTGTCTATAAATGCATCATTTTCTAAGACTGGCCATAAAAGAGATGCTGAAACATTCATGTCTAAATTTGGTGAAAGTATTTTTTTATAACCTGCTGCAAGTGTTACGGATCCAGTAGTTGCTGTTTCGGTATTTTGCTTCCATGTTATTCTAATTGTGTCAAAGCTTCCTGGAGGACTTGTTAAGCTTACAAGGCCTGTGTTAGCATCATATCGGTAAAGTGATTCTTTAATGCCGTTTCTATAAACTGTTATAGAGCCTGATATTGCATCTGTTCCTATATCTAAAACTGTAGAGTTTGTTAGGCTTTGTATTGACAATACATTATCTGAGTTGTTTAGAGTGTTCTGTATACCTGCAGATGGGCTTAAATATACAAAGGGGTTTGTATTAGCAAATGGAAACTGGTTTTTACTTTGAACGGTTGAACTGCTTTCTTTTGTATACACTTGAATAAAGCTACTTTGTGTATCAAAGTAATTGTTAGCCGTAAAGCCTGGAACTTCTAAAGAAGTAGAATCTAATATCAAGGTCCCAAAGGTTTTGTCACTTACTCCAGTTGATAATGATAGCACTGTTGCATTATTTGTTTGGCTAAAAGATGAAATGCTGTATAAAGAAGCGTCAGTAAATGGTGAAAAAAAGTTTTCTGTTTGAAGTATCAAAGCATCCTTATTGTTAATTTTTGTAAAAAACGATTCAGGTGTATAATCTTCTAAAGCAATTTCTGTTCCAAACCAAGATTGAACTTCGCCTAAATATCCTGATTGTGGGTCGAAGGCTCCAATATCTGGGAGGGAACTTGTAAATGTTACTACAATGTTTTTATCTGTTGGTGTGCTTAAAACCAGCATATTTTTACCTGGTATAATTAAATATTCTGATGAAGAGAGTACTTTATATTCTATTCCGTAAGTATCTTTGTATAAGGTTTCATTTTGTTCTTCTGATGCAATATATACATTTTCAATATACTCGCTAGCATTATCGGGCAAAATGAAACGAGCCCCTTTTTCCCAATCGCTTAGTTGTAATATATTATCAGTTGCTTCGTATTGACCAACCCAAGTCTTTTCCATTGATTCTGTCATATCGTAGCGAACCATGGCATCAAGAGACCAATCACTTCCTTCCCATTCTCCCATAATACCAAGCCCTTGGTTGCTTCCGCTTCCAATACCATTATCTGCTTCACTTACACCATAGTCTTGTGGAAATGTGATGTATCTATTCCCAACACGTGCATGTTTTAAATATCCTTGTCCATAGTAACCTGCAGCAATAGTGCTTTTGTCATAATCATCTGCAACATTCGCTTCGAAATACCATGTGTCTTGAAGTAAAAACCATACAGAAAGATCTGTCTTTTGAATAAAGACAGGAGGGTTAAATGTTAGGCTGGGGGCATTATTTGTTTCTTCGCTACTAGTAATTGAAATGTAGTTAGTAAGCATTGCTTCCCACGTGCCTTCTGCAAAAAACTCTACTTCAGGGGAGTCTGGTGTCAGATTAAATATCGCTATTGGCGCTTCACCAGATATAAAAGCATCTTCAAATGGTTTTGCAAGTTCTATTGATTGTATATCTTGTGTAAACCCTTTTTGAAGAGAGGTTAACATAAAAAATAGGCTAGTTAAAAATACTAAACTACTTTTTAACAAACGAGCTTTTTGTATTTGTATTCCTGGGTTTTTCTTTTGCATTTCTATTACCGTTTTTTCAACGGCTATTTTCTTTTGATTATTTTCATCAAAAAGCTCTTGTTGCATTGGCAGCGATTTATCTTCTAAATTCTGCGCTGCAATCCCCACTAAGCGGATGCCTCTCCCATTTTCATATTTTTTATCAAATAGCTTTTTAACTCTTGTATATAGGTCATCTGCAGATGAAATAGGGCGTGTTGAAGTTTCTTGAATGCTTACCGTTGTAAAATCTTCATAACGAATCTTTATATGGGCTGTTTTGCTTGTCCATTTTTCACTAAAAAGCCGAAACATAACATCCCATGATAGCTCCATAAGTGCTGTATCTATTGCATAGCGATCCGTTAAATCAAATGAAAATGTTCTTTCAGAGCTAATGGAGCGAGTTTTAGGCGTTTCATTAAAGGTTTCATGTGTTAAACCTCGAACAGCGTTATATAAAAATAAGCCAGTAGATTCTCCAAATAAGTTTATAAGCATATTCTGAGAAGCTTTGTGAACATCCTTTGTTGTAAAAAAGCCTGCTTCATTAATTCTTGACAGTGTTTTTTGTCCAATGCCCCAAATGTCTTTAAGAGGAAGTTGCAGCATAAAGTTTTCTTCGTCACCAGGTTTTACTACATACAAGCCGCTTGGTTTAAACATACCGGATGCAATTTTTGCAATATATTTAGTTGTACTAATGCCAACTGAAACAGTAAGTCCTGTTTGTTCTAATACCCTGGCTTTTAGCATTTTTGCTACATCTTCTGGGCTTCCAAATAATCGCTCTGTTCCGCTAATATCGATAAATGCTTCATCTACCGATATTTGATGAACATCCGGTGAAAAATCTGAAAAAATGGACATTATTTCTTTTGACTTTTCTTGGTAGCGTTTCATTCTTCCTCTAAGGAAGATACCATGAGGACATTTTTTTACAGCCATTGAAATTGGCATTGCCGAATGAACTCCGTATGCTCTTGCTTCATAAGAACAAGTAGAAACAACACCTCTCCTGTCTGTTGGTAAGCTTCCAACAATAACTGGTTTACCTTTATATTCGGGAAAGTCTAGTTGTTCTACTGATGCATAAAAAGCATCAAGGTCTACATGAATAAAGCATTGTCCGCTCATGATTCTTCCTGTAAAACGTATTCAACATATTTTTCTACTAAGCCATTTTCGGTAATAATCCAAGCTGTAATTTTGCAATATATTGGGCTATTACTTTTTGCTGTAAAACTAATTCTTAGTGGATTTGGTGGATAGTCTTCCAAAGTAAAAATCGCTGTAAAAGGCTTTGATAATATATCATAGGGATAATTTGAATCGTAAATTGGCAAGGTGTTTTCAGATTGTATTTCAATATGATAGCGATAAACCGGATCTTCTGTTTGAATTGTAAGATTTTGTAAAAAGTTTTCATATTGCTCTGTATACGTTGATGTGATGAGAATATCACTTGTTTCTATTTGCTTTGGAGTATACTTTTCTTGTTTTAGTGTATTATAGGAGTGTGTTACTAGTAATGTTGTAATAACTATAACAATAATAAGTGCTGTAAGAATTTGTAACTGCATTATTATCTTTTTTTTGTTTGTTTTTACTCGCATTCCCCAAAGTTTTAATCTTGTAAGTATTCGAATAATCATAATTTGAAATGGAAGTAGGAAAAATGCTAGAAGTATATTTATTCCAAAGCCTGCATGCATAATACTGTCTACATTTAATATATCACTGATGTTAACAATGTTAAAGAGAAGAGGGGAATAAGGTGCAATCATAAGAAGTAAACTTATAATGATTGCAGATACTTTTCTTGCTTTTTGTGATATTTGAACTATTATATATTGGCCAATAAAAAATGGTGCTAATGTTATTTCTAAAATAGAAAATAATATCATATTAATTATTGCACTTAAAGATAAGGTGTATGCGTAAATAAAGCCCGTGATTGGCAGCTTTGTAATATATTGTAAGCTTGAAAATAAGAGCAAAAGTAACGTAGCTAAAAGTATTTTTAACCCAAACGAAAAAAGAGGAATACTTAGTGTGCTTGGAATTATTGCTTGCGTAATTGTTTGCGAAACAAATAAAAGAAAACTGGTACTAGCAATTAATAATGGGATTAAAAGCCACATTTTCAGCAATTCTTTTTTATGAATTTCTTTATGAGCTCCTTTAATAAATGATAAATTAAAAAATACAAATAATACTGTTGCAACAAGAGCTAATAATATTATCAAAAGTGTTCTTTCTGTTAAAAAGTATACGAATGAGAATAACTGAATAAAAGAATAATTAGTATCAGTATTTTGAAAATTTATTTTTGGAAACTCTTCTAAAAGCTTATTGAGCATTGTGAAAACATATGTATAATTATCATTATGCATGGATATGGAGATTGCTGGAATATCATTTTCTAACCATGTACCAAGTCCAGTGTCATCTTTAATAAGGTTCATTTGATACATATTTAAAAAATAGCCTTTGATAACATACAGTATCCCAGACTTTGCAAAGCTATTTATTACTGTTGAAAAAAAGCTAAGTGGCGTAATTAGAGCGTTCCCACTACTGCTTATGCCTCCAGGTGTAATCTCTATTATTTCATTAAAAAAAGAAAATGAAGCATTGTCTTCTAGCCTTTCAGGGTTTAGAATAATTGAAGCTATATTTCCTGTTGTTGCTAAGTTTTGAATATAAGTATTTGAACCTGCAGGAATAGGATTATTCGCTTGATAAATGAGCTCATCATTCGCAGTAAAAACTATATCTATTGGGTAGCTTACTGTACTATTTTTTATTGTGTTAATGAGGTATTCTATATCCTCAAAGTACATCGTATCTGATTGCGGGAAAACAACTACAAGCTTTTTGCTATCAGCTTTATAAGCATCAGCATTGAACTCTAAAATAATATTGTATGGGAAATTTGTAGATAATGCATTTTCTAATAATTGTCGTTTAGGCTCATGTCCATATTCAATAAGCGTGTTGTAAATATTGTCACTAAGCACTGCATTTTCAGACTTTTCGCTAATGATATCGTTAGAAAAAACAGAAGTATTGAAGAGGAAAAAAAGTAGTATAATGCTAAAAATGCGCAAAATTCTCATACTACAGAATAACGTTTATTTTGTTTTATGGTCAATACATAGTTTGACATAATTGGTTAAAATATGATAAAATCTTACTAATTATGGCTGATTCTACAAAGTCAAGTACAATTTATTTGCCTCTAAAACTTGCCTTTACAGAAAATGGTTCAAACTATATTCTAAAAAACAAAAAGGACATTAGCCGTTTAAACCTTGTTGATAAAAGCGATGAGCATGGCGTAGAAGTAGAACAGTTTTCTCCTGCTCTTTTACAACGATTAATTATACTCGACTATGTTTCAAAATTACAAATATCTTCAATTCATCACAATGATAATAGAACGGGAATTGTAGACTTATCTAAATTAATTATCTTTTCAAAACTATACCAACAGTTTAACTCAGTTGCACTTGCAAAACTCTTAGCATGCGACTGTGTTGTTCGATACAATAGGCTTCATCCTGGAAAATGTTTAGATGAAAATGTAGCCATAGATGATGCAGTTTTTGAAGAATACATAAAAAAACATAGCGAAAACAAACAAAGAATTTTTAAACTAATATTAAATCCCATACATGAAAGTATACTACGCAATAATAAATACTCAGCAGATGAAAAAAAATTATACATGTTAATGACTGAAAAATTCCTAAACAAAATGAGCTATTACAATTGGTATATATTATTGCTTTTTTCAAATGATACTAGTTTTCCTCAAATGATTGCTATCATTAGACTACTGCTTACAGAATATATGCCAAAGGCAAACATTGCAGAGTATGTAGCTTTTATTATCTTAGAGCTTTGTTCGTACTTTGAACTAAGTAATCTTGAATATGAAGCAAAAAAAATATATGGCGATAAAGATTACAAAAAGACAATGCTTTTAGATCAGACGATTCGAACAAAGCTATATGATGCACTTGAAAAAAGCAATCACTCCCTGTATATTTCTTGGAAATTTGGGGGAGCAAATGTTGCAATAGGTAAAGAGAATGTTTTAAAAATTTCCATTTACAGTAGAACAACTGATTATAGTGGAATGAAAGAAACTATCATGGATAAGTTCTCTGTAAATATAAACAAAAAAACGTTAATAGACATTTATAAAGACTTGCCAAAGGGTCATATTGGTAGTGAATTGGGTCTATACTATTTGTCGTACTTAGATGATGCTAGTAAGCAAGTGAACGTTCGTTTTACTGCAAATGTAAATCAATTTATTGCAGATAATGTAACCTTTATTGAACTTGGTTTTAAGTTTTAATATGAAACGATTATTTATACTTTGTATATTATTATTTTTTTGCTTTTCTTGTGAAGATTCTAATCCAACGCTTGGAACTGTGCGTCATATGGTGCTGTACGATTACAATGACAATAGGTTAGTTCCACTTGAAAAACTTGCAATTTATGTAGAGCTTCAAGCAGACCCCATGAGAATTGAATCTTTAAGTATAGAATCTTTAGATACAGGTTATGTGTGGATTATTGATAATCCTCAATATGTAAACTCAAATGATAATGATAATGATAAAGTATGGATTGGTAGCTCAAACATACTTCCTAGTAGACAGTTTTTGCTACCTAGGGGTTCTTATATTGCAC
This sequence comes from uncultured Treponemataceae bacterium, assembly GCA_964370725.1. Classification (GTDB taxonomy): domain Bacteria; phylum Spirochaetota; class Spirochaetia; order Treponematales; family Treponemataceae; genus CAYJFX01. Next base: position 427 of record CAYJLQ010000031.1, on the reverse strand, counting down.
GGTATACAGATGTTGCTCAGCGAAATGCTGAAATAGCATTTTCAATTGATACTTTAGTAACTGCATCTGATATTCAAGAGGATGAATATACAAGGAAAAACATTGCAATTTATGATGATAATGATAATTTATTATATTTTGGAAGTAGTGTATCGCTAGATAGCGATGAAGAAATTTTAGAAAAATTTAATTCTGCAAGTTTTACACGTACTATTCTAATGGACCAAAGATTAGAAAGTGCTATTCTTAAACCTGTGCATAGAATTAATCGTGGAGAATAATTATGAGTGAAAACAATACAACAGAAAATAAGCCTTTTTATAAAACTGTAAAGTCATTTGTGCTTCGTTCTGGCAGAATGACAGAATCGCAACAAAGGGAATATGAAACGCAAAAAGAAACATGGTGTATTCCCGTAGATAAGCAA
>CAYJLQ010000030.1:0-12225 GCA_964370725.1 uncultured Treponemataceae bacterium | reverse complement strand
GCTCGCTCGTGGGCTATGACCACCGGTAGGGATTTACACCCTGCCCTGAAGATTTTTAATATAATAAAAATATATCTAAAAATAAAAAATAAGTCAAGCAAGGCTGTGAGAAAATCACATTATGTAAAATACCAAAGCGTCAAGTTTGTTGCTATTCATTCCATTTCGCATAAAAAGTAGCATCTGCGAACACAGTCGTTTTGTTTGCTTCAAACAGTTTGTTATAGTATTGATCTTCATACCATGCAAGGAAAGTACTTCCATCTTTTGTAGGAGTGGGTAGGCTTGTAAGAATGTTGCTACCATTAGGTATAAAAGGAATGGCATGCATCGGAAGCCCCCCAGTTGTCTCTAAACTAATCTTAAACCAACTAAAGGCGTCATACACATTTAATACAGACTCGTCCCAAGAGGCATCCCAATTACTTGTTGCTGTGGATGTCTTTTCAGTGTATACTGACACACCTGAAGCCCCCGCAAAGATATCTTCTCCAAGTGTAACAACTCCTGCTGGCAAAATTACAGAACTCAAAGATACACACTGCGAAAAGGCTTTGTCTTCTATTTGTACCACACCTGGGCCAATAGTAATATTTGTTAAATTTGTGCACCCGCTAAAGGCATGCGACTCAATTACTGTAATACTTGCTGGTAAAAATATATCTGTAATAGTATTATTATCTTGAAAACCGTTAGTTGCAATACGAGTCACGGGAATCCCCTCATATTCACTAGGAATTTCTACAATGCCAGAGTAATTTGTGTTATAACTGGAAACAGCATAGGTATTATCTGGTAATAGAGTGTAGTCTAGCTCCAACACTCCAGTGGGCGTATTAATGCGTTGTCTAGTTGTAGGCGGTGTAGTTACAGGGGGTTGATTCTTTCCCCCGCTATCTTCTTCTAAAGCAGATCTAACATAACCTGAAATATCAGAAAAAAATAAATCACATGAAATTAGTGAAAGGGCAGTAATACAAGCAGCAAAAAATAAGACTCTCTTATTCATAAGAGCACCTCCAGAAAACAAAAAATAGATACAATATCCCTTATACTTTAATTATATGCTGCTAGTGCTAAATTTGTCAATCTAGTTTTTTACTTATTCCCACTTTGCTTTTAAAGAAATATCTGACGTTATGACAGTAGAACCAGTAAACTCCGTTGTGCCATTCTCCCATCCTGAAAAAGTTTGCGATCCATCAGGCCATTGAGGAGAAGGAAGCTCTCTTGCTTCCCCTTTCTTTACAGGAAGAGGGGCAATAAAGCTTCCGCCAGCTGAATCGAAACTTATTTTACACCAGCTTTCTCTATATATTATGCTATCTGAATCTACTCCAAACACGATTTCATCTTCCCCTGCATTTCCTGTTGTAGATTCTGAGTAAATTGTTAGGCTATTGCAACCTGAAAAAATTCCATCCCCTCTATTTTCAAAAACAGGAACGATAACCTCTTTTAAATTTGAACAGTTTGCAAAGGCATCACTACCAATACTATCTATTTTTTCTCCCAAATATAAACTTGTAATACTTGTGCATCCAGCAAAGGCGGATTCTCCTATTGTAGTTACAGAAGATGGAATAATAACGCACGATAATGATGTACAGGTATTAAAAGAGGATTCTCCAATTGCTGTAAGCCCTTCATTAAAGTTTACCTCTTGCATGCCTCTACAGCCAAGAAATGCTTCCGTCTGTATTGTAGCTATCGATGTTGGAATTGAAACAGCTGTTATATTTGAATTATTTTTAAATCCTTGTGCAACAATAGAAACAACATTCTTGCCTTGAGAGGAAGAAGGGATACTTATACTACCAGCAGTACTTTTTGTACCGCCTATACTATAGTTACTTAAATTTGTACCAAGATAATAGGAAAACATCGAAGAGGGTGTAATTACGTCATCTGGGCCTGCGTCTGTTTCCCTTTCAATAAAACCTGTTACATCTGAGACAAACATATCACAAGATGTTAGTATACTTACAATGAAGATAGTGAGTATTAATTTTTTCATTCTCCAAATCCTTGTTATTAGACATAATACAGAAACAACAAACAGCATTAATGATTTATATATTATACTCTATCTATTTACTTAAAGCATGTGCCAAATGGCCCATTTTATCTTAAAATTTCCAACCAATTGAAGCAAAGGGGTTCAATAAATGCATCAAACTGTCTCCTATAAAGACAGGAAGCACATACTCAGACCCTACGTCAAAATATATATTTTCAGTAGCAAATACCTGTAATGATAAGGCAGCAGTTGCTGTAAGCCCAAAAGCATTTAAGGAATCTCCTTGCGCAGCGCCTATTTTGTCTATATGTAAATTATATAAAAAGGTTAAACCTGCTCCTAAAGAAACATTGCAATACAGTTTTGAATTAACAATAGGATATTTATAAACCCCTTGAATTATAAGGGGAAATAGATGAGCACTCATTTCAAAATCATCTTTCTTTGTATTTATTGAAATCATATTAAGAGAAAGAGAAACACCAAAAAAACCACTACTTTTTTCTGCTCCAAACATAGAGACAGAGGCTGAAGCCCCAAAAGGAACGAAAGACTCTCCCAATTGAGGTACAATTGACCCGCCTGAAAGAAAAAAAGAAGGTTTGTACCCTGCCGCGAAGTATACATTAGATTCCTTTTGAAAGTCAACATCCAAGGTCGTACTATTGTCAAATAATCCACCTGGATTCGTTATTGTCAACGTGTAAAGCCCCTTTGTAAGCCGATGTTCGTCAAAATCAAGAATAGTCGAAACTCCATCACTTTTTAGCACTGCTCCATATAATTGTGTTCCATCTTCTTTTGTTAGTGTAAAAATGCTATTATACACTGTGTTGTCAGCAACAACTTCAATACGACCATCAGAGTCTTTGTTCAACACCAATTTATCTGGCAAAATATACCTAACTTTTGGCTGCACAGCCTTATAAACATTAAAGGTATACCAATCAGAGGCAGGCTCGGCTCTATTAAGAATATTAAAAACTGTAATGTGGTACCGGTATTCACCGACTGGCACTTGCAAGTCTAGTGTATTTTCCTTCGTTTCTATGGTCGTATAACTTTGCCACTCACCAGATGTTGCTTTTTTTTCAATTGCTATTTCATATTTAGAGACATATTCTACAGAATCCCACACAAGCGTTTGTCTTATTGTCTCTGCTTGAGAAAAGCAAAATGATAATCCCAATAGTTGAATTAATATTATGTAAAAATACTTCCTAAATTTACAACCCATATAAATCTCCCGTAGTTTTATCATGCGGTATATTTAACTCAGGCAAATCTATTTCAAAGTAAAAAGAAGCTATATTTCCTCTTTGTTCGATTCCATCACGCAACGGACGAGTCGCTTCAACAGCCCAATAAAAGGATCCCCGGTCAAGTATTTCTAAATTCTCAAAGTGAAAGTTTGTGCTTTTTAATGTTCTTTCAAGTATTATTTCCTTGTCTTGATTATACAGTGTAAAATGATATAGCTCTGCATGCGCAACTTCTTCCCAAGCAAAATCAATATACTGATTTTTACTTAGGTAATCTACGTCAAAAACATTTCCATAAATAGGGCTAATTGCAGTTGGCGCAGGAAGATTATTTATTGGACCAACGGTAATTCTTGATGGATAGGAAGCAGTAATATCATAGCCCCCGGTTGTTGTTCCAACAATAGTCCAATACCACACTCCTTCTTCAAGAGGAGGAAGCTCAATTGTCCTAGAAGGATTTCTGACACGGAGTTTTATTTGTGAATTTAACGGTAATTCCCCAGCTCTTCTAGCCACAGAACTTAAGCCTCTTTCACTTCTAGAAAGAATGAACTCAGAGCTAACAATGGGTTCAGTGCTTGACCATTGTACGCTAGGGGTATCCATTAAAGCTTCTACGCCACTTACTGTAAGACCTCGAGATGAGACTTGTAAACGAATTGGGTCTATTGTTCTAGTTGAAAAAGATACACTAGTTTCAACGCTTTTTCTCGGAACAGAAGAAGGCGTGTCTTCTAACACAGAACGCATAACATAAAGATATTCCCCTTTTGGCATATCATACATGTTAAGAGATAATTCTGTTTGGGACACTTTTTCATTCTCAAAAACAGGTTCTTCTAAATTATTTTTATTATAAATTCTACATTCATAATACTGTGCAGAGTCAACAGGGTTCCAAGCAAAATTAACTTCGCTATTTTGAGCTACAATTATCACAGAATCTTGTTTCGGCTCAACTAATTGTACTGCATCAAGATCATTTTCAACAAAAAGAGTTTTAGGGCTTGTAGCATACTCTAATGATAACGCTTCATTTTTACTTACTATGCGCCAAAACCATTTACCAGCTGAAATAGAAAGGCCTTTAATAGAATTTATATCAACTTTTATATCATGTACCAAGTTTTGAAAGTTTTCATCAGAAGATACTTGGAAGTAGGTATCATACGGAACATTGTTTTCCCATACAAACTCTAAATTAGCCACTTCAGAAGTAGTAACTATTGCACTAGAAACAGGCTCCAAAGTTTTATGAGAAAATGTTCCATTAAGAGCTAAAAAGGTTCGTATTTCTCCTAACTCGGATTGTTGTCCTATTTCGTTTGTTTTGTTTACTGACCAATACCACTGCCCTTCATGTAATAGCGAAGATTTGCTTGCCACAGCTGCAAAATTATTTTCAACTGTTTCTTTTATTTCAGGAGAAGACATGTCACTATTTTTACTAATTTGGATTTCATAACTCTTAGCTTCATTACTATGCACCCAGGAAAAATATTGATCGTCATTAATATCAATTACGGCATCTTTTCTTGGCAAAAGCAAATCTACCGTACTACTTACATCGTTTTGAACAACTTTAAATGTACTTACGTTTGTACTATTAGCATCAACATTTATACTATGTATCACTCCTTTTGGATATACAGGAGTTGCTCTCCAAAACCAAGTTCCTTCTTCTAAAGAAGACACAATAATAGAGCTTTGACTTGAAAGTTGAGCGAAGGTTGGATTTTCCATAGCAGAATTATCCGCTACCTCAAAAAACCATTCTGTTGCAAATTCATCTTCCGACCATACGAATCTTATTGTCGGAGCTTTAGTATAATAGGAATATACATCATCTTGTGCTGGCACAATTGTATGCGGCACAGTAGATTCTTCAATTCTAAACTTTCCATCAACACCATTTTGAGGAACGCCTGAATATAATCGCCAATACCACATACCATCAACCAAATAGAATGTCTCTGTACTAGAATCTGTAACTATCATCTGCTCTACAAGCTCTGAAAAATCTTTTTGATTCGACAGCTCTAAAATAAAATCGTCGCTTGTAGTTTGAGAAACAGACCAATTAAAAACAACAGGAACACTGTCATTGTTTATTCGAAGATACTTTGAATTTGGTTGTGGCGAAAACATAGACACGGAAGGAGATCGTATATCTCCCGTGTTAGCCTCTATAAGAAAAGCAGATCCAGATTCTGCAGATAGTTCTTTTGTTTCTCCCGCTGTAATTAAAGCTGCTTCACCATGTGTTATCTGCAAAGCCATTGTTGAGTTTGAATCTAACAACAACTTTCCATCTTCAATTTTTGTTTGCACGCTTGCTATTAAAGATGATCCTGCTTCTAATTCAACAACATTTCCACCAGCGCTTAAACTCACACCGCTTTCGGAAGACGAAGAATCTATAGAAATCTCACCACCAGAAAAATCAATAGCAACACCCTTTTCACTATAAAAAACTTGCGCCAATGACTGTTCATATAAATTTATTGTATTTCCATCCAAAAAAGTAATAGTAGCTTCAGACAACTCAGCAGTTCGGATAATATCGCCGTTATATATAGGAGAGTTTTGCTTTACCCTATCCCAAAGCACTCTGTCAGAAAGTTTTCTTTGTGCTGACTTATATTTAAAAGAAATAGTCCCTATCGGGGTTTCATTTATCTTGTCTAATGATTGATTTAAAGAATCATAAAAGGTTTGTAAACTAAAAAAACACCCGACTATACAGAAAACGGCAACTAGTACATCAAAAAAAACATTTCTTTTTTTTCTTTTAAAAACTATTTTTTGCCTAAGAGGAGTATCGTCATCAGAGCTTTCCTCTATATATGTATAGTTTTTCGCTTGTACAGAAGAGCGCAAGCTTTCACTTAAATTCTCAATATTATAGTTTTCATCTATTTCATAAGTGCTTTCAGATTCTAAAACAGCTTCAGGAAAAATTTCTTCAATCTCATCAAATTCATCATCGCATTCATCAACCTCTTGAATAACTTCAGGCAGAATCCTTTGTGCAGCTTTTTTTATTGCCTCATACTTATCGTCTGTTTTATCTTTCCAGTTTGTAAAGGATACAAGTTCATGATCATATTTGTGTACTTTATCCTGCAGGTTTTTTTGAGCTTCTTCTTTTTCTTTTTTCCACTTTTTATAAGAAACAAGTTTTGAATTATCATCGCTTTTTTCTTTTACGATAACATTCGAAGAATGAAAACGCTCTGCTGAAATTTTGGCTTGCGGCGCTGACAGAGAGTTGTTCGTTGCTTCTATAGATTTAAAAGCTGTAGCAATGGTCAAAAGTCCCTTATCCTTCAAGACTATACTTCCTTTCTTCCTTGTTTGCGTTCATTTCCTCTAAATTTGGAGAGTCTAAACCTAACTCATCGCGCAGTTCTTGTAATGTTTTAGGCCCTTCGTTTCCAGCTCCAGGAATCTTCACTCCAATCATATTTATTACAGCATAAATCGATACTGGTTTTTCTTTTCCTTTTACACTTACTGATGGCATTTTCTCTGCTATTACATGATCTTTAACTAATTCATAAGTGCTTTCAGTTATTAATATATCGACACAAAAGGGCTTGGTTAGCATTTCAGTACGAGAGGCTAAATTTACAGCATCTCCAATAACAGTATATTCCATTCTCTTAAGAGATCCCATTTGCCCTGCAACAACAGCACCACTATTGAGCCCGCAGCCTATTTTAATTATTGGATTTTTATCTCCACCCCGACCTACATTAAACTCTTTTAAAGCTGCCCTCATCATAAGAGCAGTTTTTAATGAACTTAATGCATCTAACTTTGCATGTCCTTCGCTGGAAGAAGCACCCCAAACAGCCATAACAGCATCACCAATAAATTTATCTACCGTTCCCCCTGTTTTTGTTACACAGTCAACCATTCGAGTCATATAGTCGTTAAGAAAATCAATAACCTCTGTCGGTTCAAGTTTTTCAGATATTGCGGTAAATGAACGTATATCAGAAAAGAAAACAGTAACATGTTTTGTTTCTCCACCCAGTTTCAAATCGCCTTTCATAGCTTTTAGCGCAATATCTAAGTTAACAAATTTCCCAAAAGTTTCCAGTCCTTTACACATATTTACAAATCGAGATGTTAACAGCCCTACCTCGTCTTTTGCTTGAGGTTTTAATTCCAAAGCAAAGTTTCCTTGTTCAATCTGTTCTGAGGCATCTGCAAGTATTGCTACAGGTTTTGTAATAGATTTTGAAAAAAACCAAATAAATAAAATCGAAATAAACAAAACTGATGTTGCTATTAAAAGGTTTTGATAAAAAGTTCTATTAACACTCTCAAATACAATATCTGATTCAATTGTAGTAAAAACTCCTAAATCTCCTAGAGGCAATTTTGTATACGCACCAAAAAACTCCGCCCCGCTACTGTCGGTAAAAACAACCTGCCTGTTTTCATCATTGTTTGTTCTCATTTGTTCAACAAGCGAGACATTTGACATATTTGCAATTGAATACATCAAATCATAATCGGGGTGTATTAAAATCTCATTTAAATCATTAATAAGATAGGATGTATTTGTAGACCCACTTCCAAAAACATCAGAAAGAGATTCAACAGAAAAGATAATAATTATAGCATTTGCACCGGATGCAGAGTTCCAAGGCGACATCAATGATATAGAGGGAATTCCAAAAATAGCAGTTGCATTTGTTGCTACTGTTTCTCCATTCACTGCTCGTTGTATTGATTGTGAAGAGATTTCAAGAAACCCGTGAAACTCGTCTTCATCTACTTCATTTTCTATAAAAAAATCTGTATTCACTATTTCTATTTGATTAGGAATAACAATTGCGACAATGTCTTTATTCTTATCAAAAAAGAGATTTTTGTAGGAGGCGGCATTATCACTATCGAAGCCGATTCCAGCCAAAGCATTAAGAAATAATTCTGCATTGTCTTGTTTACCAGCAATTTCATACTCGGCAATATCTGCTGTTTGTGAATTTATAGTATGATTGCTTTGTTCGGCCGTCAATTGAACATCTAAACGAATAAAGTATGTTGCAAGAGCTGTTACAGAACCTAGCGACATTACGACTAATATAGTAATAATTGTAATAAGCTTTAATGCTATTGGGTATCTAACTTTTTTAATCATTATTTAAGGCACCTTTCCTACTATTTATTTTAACACAAAAAATCGTTTTTTTCATAAAAAGTACAATAAAAAGACTAAAAAAAAATAGAGACCTAGAGAAAAAACTGACTATTGACTTTTTTTCTGTATGTGTTATAATGACATTTACACACACAAATGTCAGACAAGGAGACTTTTTGATGAAATATACTTTTTTCTTTTCAGGACAAGGGGCACAACACCAAGGAATGGTGAAAGAATTATGCGAACAATATCCTGTTGCCAATAATGTAATAAACGCAATCAGTGAAATTACAGGAGAAAATATTGCAGATTTATTATGGAACACAGATGCAGCGGACCTTTCAAGAAGTGATAAAAGCCAATTAGCAATCACAGCAACATCTCAAGCTATTTTTGCAGCCCTTACAGAAAAAGGCATTACAGCAAGTGCTGTAGCAGGATTCAGCTTAGGTGAGTTCTCGGCATTATGTGCTGCAGGAGTTTTGGACTTTACTACAATGATAAAAATCGTTCAAAAACGTGGGATTATTATGCAATCAGCATGTGACACCATTGCAGCTGAGTCAACAGATGGACAAGCACCAGGTATGGCAGCTGTTTTAAAACTATCACCAGAACAAGTAATTGATGCTTTAAAACCATATACAGATAAGGGAATTGTTTTCCCTGTTAATATGAACAGCCCTATGCAAACAGTAATAGCAGGAACAGCAGAAGGGCTTTCAGTTGCAGAAACAGTATGCAAAGAAGCTGGCGCAAAAAGGGTTTTAAAACTTGCAGTAGCAGGACCGTTTCACTCACCTTTAATGCAAAAAGCTGCAGATGAATTTGCACAAGAATTAGAAAGCATAACTTTTGCGGACCCTAAAATCCCGTTATATTCAAATGTAACAGGAAAACTTGTTACAAGCGGAGAAGAAGCAAAGAAAAATGCAGTATTGCATATTACACATCCTGTATTATGGACTACGATAGAATCTAATCTTGCGTCTCTAATGCAAGAAGGTCCAGATTGGAAACTTTTAGAAGTAGGGCCAGGCGCAACACTTTGTGGATTATGGAGAGATAGTGGCTTCGCTGCAAATGCAGAAGGGGCTCAAGGTTGGACTTGTAGTGCAACTGGAAAAATAGATGAATTTCATTCAGTTATTGAAAGTTTATAAAACAAAGTAAAGAGGTAATTATGTTATTACAAAACAAAAAAGCATTGGTAACAGGTTCTTCAAGAGGAATTGGCAAAGAAATTGCACGTCGATTTATTGAAGAAGGATGCACAGTGTGGGGCATTTGTACAAAGCCATCAGAAGCAAAAACAGAATTAGAATCTTTTGCAAAAGAAAACAATGTAGCCTTCCATGAAGTATGCGTAGACTGCAAAGACGCAGAGGCTCTTTCTACTGCAGTGAAGAAAATTTTAGAAGAATCTGGCGGATTAGATATTTTAGTAAATAATGCAGGCATAACGAAAGATGGCTTATCTTTTAGAATGAAGCTTGAAGATTGGGAAGATGTACTAAAAATCAACCTTACTGGTAGCTTTATTGCAAGCCAAGTTGTTTCTTCAGATATGATTAGAAAAAGAAGCGGTTCAATTATTAATATGTCAAGCATTGTAGGTATACACGGCCAAGGTGGACAAGTTAATTATGCAGCAAGTAAAGCAGGATTAATCGGTTACACAAAAAGCCTTGCAAAAGAAACTGCAAGTCGAGGAGTTCGTGTAAACGCAATTGCACCAGGTTTTATTGCTACAGAAATGACAGCAGCAGTAAATGAAGAAGCTCAAAAAGTGTGGTTAGAAACAATTCCTTTTAAAAGAGCTGGTACAGTAAAAGAAGTTGCTGATGCAACAGTATTTTTAGCTTCAGACCTGTCAACATATATAACTGGACAAGTTATTGGTGTAGACGGCGGAATGGGAGCTTAGGTAATTAATAATTAATAATGCATAATTAATAATTAGGATTGCTGCATTATGAAAACTCTCGCAAGAACCACTTTAACTTTTGGTATATGAGAGACTTTTCTTTTTGCAAAATGATTACTATTAATTATTACTTGTTAATTATTAATTGAAAAAGAAATATTACTTATTAATTGTTAATTATTAATTAACAAAAGGAGATAAACAAAATGAGAAGAGTTGTTGTTACAGGAATGGGGGCTATTACCTCTCTTGGAAATACATTAGAAGAAACATGGAAAGGCGTTAAAGAAGGAAAAAGCGGCGTAGGTAAAATTACTGGCTTTGATTGCGAAAATTACAAAGTTCAAATTGCTGGCGAAGTTAAAGATTTTGATGCATCTTTATACATAGATAGAAAAGATGCCCGAAAAATGGGACGCTTTACTCAATTTGCAGTAGCTGCAGCAAAACAAGCATTAGATGATGCAGGATTATCAAAAGAAAGTTTAGATCCATACAGAACAAGTGTAATGCTTGGTAATGGTATTGGCGGTTTTGAATATTATGAATCAGCATTCAAAAAATATTTTGAAGCGGGGGCAGACAGAATTCCACCTATGAGTATCCCTTTATTTATTCCAAATGAAGCAGCTGGAAATATTAGCATGCAATTTGGATTACACGGCTCATCTTTAACAATGGTAACTGCTTGTGCATCAGGAACAGATGCATTAGGTGCAGCATTAGACCAAATTAGACTAGGTAGATCAGATGTTTGTATTTCAGGTGGAACAGAAGCAACAGTAACAGGATTCGGAATTGGTTCCTTTACTGTTCTTACAGCCCTTAATTCTGCTTCAAACGACAATCCACAAGCAGCTTGTTGTCCATTTGACAAAAAAAGAAGTGGTTTTATTATGGGAGAAGGGGCAGGTATTCTTATTTTAGAAGAATACGAACATGCAAAAGCACGTGGAGCTAAAATCTATGCAGAATTTGCAGGATACGGTGCAACATGTGATGCATACCACTTAACAAGCCCAGACCCATCAGGTGATTCTGGAGCAATGGCAATGACTCTTGCTATGCAAGATGCTGGTGTAAAACCTGAAGACGTACAATATTACAATGCACACGGAACATCAACACCTATCAATGATCCATCAGAAACTGCAATGATAAAAAAAGCATTCGGTGACCATGCATATAAAATGAAGGTTTCTTCAACAAAATCTATGACAGGACACTGTTTAGGTGCTGCTGGTGGTCTCGAAGCTATCTTTGCAATTAAAGCAATTAACGACAACTTTGCTCCTCCTACAATCAATCTTACAGAACCAGACTTAGAACAAGGTTGTGACCTGGACTATGTACCAAATAAGGGTGTAGAGTGTGAAATTACTTGTGCTGCTTCAGGTTCTCTTGGATTCGGCGGACACAATGGCGTTGTTGTATTCAAACAAATCGACTAATTATAGGAGAAAAATATGAGCGTAACAAAAGACATAGAATCATTAATCCCTCACAGAGCACCTTTTTTATTCGTAGATGAAATTATTTCTTGCGATGAAAAAGGAAGTGTAAGTGAGCATGTGTTTACAGAAGAAGAGTTCTTTTTTAAAGGACACTTTCCACAATATCCAGTTGTTCCTGGTGTTATTTTAGTAGAAACAATGGCACAAGCTGGTGGAGCAGCCCTTAGTTATCAAAAAACATTTGCAGAAGGATCTCTTTTCTTTTTAGGGACTGTTGATAAAGTAAAATTCCGCTCTCAAGTTCGCCCTGGTGATAAGGTACGGATGGAAATAACAAACCTACGAATATCCCCCAGAATGATAAAACAAGCGGGAAAAGCCTATGTAGGAGAAACATT
>CAYJLQ010000029.1:0-12801 GCA_964370725.1 uncultured Treponemataceae bacterium | reverse complement strand
ATTATTTATGCACCAGTACGTATTTGTTCAAAAAGACTTTCAAATTCATCTTGAAACATAATTCTTGGCACTGGATACTCAGGGTTTCCTTCTTTTGCTGCTGTTTTTGCAAGAGCTGGTATGTCGCTTTCTTGTATTTGTTCAATTGTGTTTTGAATGTTCAAAGTTTTATTTAAGTTTTCAATTGCTGTGATAAATGCTAAAGCCTTTTCTTCTACTGTCATAGAAGAGTTTGTAACTGAAATAAAATCTGCTAAAAATGCAAGTTTTTTATGAGCTTCTTCTCCATATTGTTTTAATACATAGGGGAGTGTTACTGCAAGAGCTAATCCATGAGGGACTCCATAAAAGGCACCTATCGTATGGCCAATTGCGTGGGCGTATCCAACATAAGCTCTTGTAAATGCAATCCCTGCATAGTGAGCTGCTTTTTGCATGTTTTCTCTTGCATTAGTATCTGCACCATCTTTGTATGCTAGAGGTAGATTTTCAAAAATTAACTTAATTGCTTCTAGTGCTCTTTTTTTTGTTTTTGCAGTGTTGTTTCTTCCTAAGAAGGCTTCGACAGCATGGGATAAAGCATCTAAGCCTGTTGTTGCTGTAATGTTTGGTGGTAATCCTATAGTAAATTTTGAATCCAAAACTGCTCCGTATGGAATTAAGCAGGGGTCTTTTATTGCATATTTTTCATGTACTGTAGTTTCCGAAATAACGGCGGCTAATGTTGTTTCACTTCCAGATCCTGAGGTTGTAGGGATTGCGTAGATAAGCGGCACTTTTTTTAGTACTCTTAAAATACCTTTTAATTGCTTTGGACTTTTGTTAGGTTTTGCTACTAGGGCTGCCGCTACTTTTGCACAGTCCATAGGAGAGCCTCCTCCAATGGCAATAAAAGCTGAACAATTATGCTCTTTGTAGAGATTTGCAGCGTCAATGGCATTTTCTGCTGTAGGGTTAGGGATAGTTTTATCATATACTTGATATTGAATTTCTGCTACTTCTAATGCGTTGAGCAGTAATCGTAACAAACCTGTTTCTGTGATACCCTTATCTGTTATAACACATATATTTGTCTTTTTCCTTTTTTTTAAGGCTTGTGTCATATCAAAAAGGGCATTTTCACCAATAAAAAGTTTTGGTTCCCTCCATGGCAAAAACCAAGAAACCAAGTAAATACATACTTGAAAACATCTATAAAAAAAACTTCGTATACCTTTCATGTAATCTCCCACTAGTGTGTTCTAAACACTTTTGATGCATATTATTTTTTTATTATAGCATATTTTAAATATTTTTTGCTAGATTTTTTTGAAGTTAATTAAAAAATTAATGAAGCAATATGTTGTCACTTGTTAAGTCGGCTTGCTTTATTTGCTTGAATCGATGGATAATATCATCCATTGTAAGCTTTGCTTTTTCTTTTTCATCAATGTCTAGTATTATTGAGCCTGCATCCATCATTAATAGTCTGTTCCCGTATTCTAGTGCATGGCTCATGTTGTGAGTTATCATCATTACAGTTAGTTTTTGTTCTGTTGCAAATTTTTGGGTAAGCTCCATAACTAGCTTTGCGTTTGTTGGATCAAGCGCTGCTGTGTGTTCATCTAATAAAAGAAGGTCGGGCTTAGACATTACTGCCATTAAGAGAGTTAGAGCTTGTCGCTGTCCTCCAGAAAAAAGCTCAACGTTGTCTTTTAGTCTGTTTTCTAGTCCCATGCCTAGAACTTCAAGCTTTGACTTAAAATAATCGCGCATTTTATTGTTTAAGCTTATTTTAAACCCTTTATTGCCTTTTTTGTGACAAATAACCATATTATCTTCGAGTGTCATTTTCCCAGCGGTTCCTAGAAGGGGGTTTTGAAATATACGACCAATATAGCGAGAGCGAACATATTCTTTGTCTCGGCTTATATCTTTACTTCCTCTTTCATTAGTAAGTAGTATTTTCCCTGCACTTGCAGTATATGTACCTGCTATAACATTGTATAGTGTTGATTTTCCTGCTCCATTTGAACCAATTACGGTAATGAAATCTCCTTGGTTTATGTGAAGATTTATATTAGAAAGTGCAATATTTTCATCTGGAGTGTCTGGTGCAAAAACCATGCGTATATTTTCGAGTGTTATCATTGCGCTCTCCTTGTACTATTTTTCATTGTAGCCTTAAATTGTTTTAGTGCATCGGTTTGAGTAATTATTAAACAAATAATAATTAGTAAGCCCGTTATTAGTTTTAAATCATTGGGGCTCATGTTTATTAAAAATCCATAACTACGTGCAAAATACATAAGCATTCTATATATTATTGATCCAATTATTACACGGAAAGTAAGGAGTGCAATTTTATTTGAGCGCAGTACAAATTCTCCAATCATTAAAGAGGCTAAGCCTGAAACTACAACTCCTGATCCTGAACCAACATCGGCAAAGCCTTGATACATTGCAGCCATAGCCCCTGCTAAGGCGCTTAATCCATTGGCAATACAGATACCAACACCTTTTACAATTTCTGGATTCATTCCTTGTGAAATTACCATTTGTGGATTTGAGCCAAGCGCACCCATAGTAAGGCCAAAGTCTGTATGGAAAAATAGGTCCAATAATATTTTCGCAATAATTATTATGAACACTAGTATTACTACAACTGACATTTCTGGGTTCATAATAGGAGAAAACGTTTCACTTACAAAAGTGAAAAGGGTATTATTTCTAAGTAGTGAAATATTAGCTCTGTTTGACATTATTCGAAGATTTACAGAATAAAGCATTGTCATAGTAAGAATTCCAGCTAATAGACCTGGTATTTTTAATTTTGTGTGTAAAATAGCGGTTATTAAACCTGCTAAAATGCCTGCAAGTATTGCAATTAGTATTGCATAGAATGGATTTATTCCATTTACAATTAAGCTTGCAGCTACGCTTGCTCCGAGTGGGAAAGAGCCGTCAACAGTCATGTCGGCGAAATTGAGGATTCTAAATGTGATAAAAACGCCTAAAACCATTAAGGCGTAGATTAATCCTTCTGTTAATATACTGTACATACTTTATTATACCAAAAATTATTTTATATGAATAGAGACAAAAACTCCAATATTGCTTATAACAATATTGGAGTAAGGAATGTAGTGAAAAACTATTTTTCTGTCAATTGACCATTTTCAATTATATAGTTTGCTTGATCTAGGTAGCTTTGTGGAATTGTAATACCTGCATTTTTTGCAGCATCTAAGTCAAAGAGTAAATCTGAGTCTGAAGGTTCTGTCATAAAGCGAACAGGAATGTCTTCAGGTTTTGCCCCATTTAATATTTGAACAACCATTTCTCCTGTTGCTCTTCCAGCTTTATAATAATTAAAACCTGAAGCTATCATACAACCACCATTTAAAGCACCTGTTACATCTGCAGAAAATACAGGCTTTTTAGCTTTTTCAAATACTTGAATTAAAGAAGGGAGTGCTGAAAATACTGTGTTGTCTGTTGTTAAATAGATTCCATCAACTCTGTTAACAATTGCATCTGCGGCTTGTTTTACTTCTGCTGAGTTTGTTATAGATTGAGTTATAAGATTGATGCCTGCTAGCTTACAGCCTTCTTCAACTGCTGCAAGAGCAGAGATAGAGTTTGCTTCGTTACTAGAATAGATATAACCAAGAGTTTTTATTCCTGCAATTTCTACAAACATTTTTATATGATCCGCTGTAGGAATTGCATCGCTCATACCTGTGATATTTCCTTCACCTTTATCAACTGAACTTACAAGTCCTGCTCCAACAGGGTCTGTTACAGTCCCAAATACGACAGGAATGTCTTTTAATGTATTTGCAAGAGAAATTGCTACCGGTGTTGCTATTCCTACTGCAACATCAACTTTTGTTGTTTTATACATGTTTGCTATTTGAGCTGCAGTGTTTACATCTCCGTTTGCATTTTGTAAGTCAAAGCTAGCATCGAATCCAGCTTCGTTGATAACGTCAATAATTCCTTGTTCAACAGCATCAAGTGCATCGTGCTGAACAATTTTTGCAATTCCAATTTTTACTGCACCATCATCACTTGCAGATTCTCCTGAACCCATTGCAAAAAGTGTAGTGATTGTAGTTAATAATGCAATCGTAATAAATCTCATTTTTTTTAACATATATTCTCCTTGTTTTGTGCGATACTGTTTGTAGTAACGTTTCTTTTAATAGTATCTTACACTGGTTTGTTGTTTCTGTCAATAGTAATTTTATGTTTTTTCAGTTAATTTTCCATTTTCTATTATATAATCGGCTTGGTTTATATATTTTTGAGGAATTATAATACCTGCATTTTTTGCAGCATCTAGATTAACTAAAAAATCTGAATCACTTGGCTCAGTCATAAATCGGACCGGAATATCTTGAGGTTTTGTTCCGTTTAGAATTTGTACTACAATTTCGCCAGTGGCTCTTCCGGCTTTGTAATAATTAAACCCAGAGGCCATTACGCAACCACCGTTAAGAGCTCCTGTTACATCTCCTGAAAAAATAGGTTTTTTAGCATTTTCAAAAACTTGTATTACAGATGGAAGAGCTGAAAAAACAATATTATCTGTGGTTAAATAGAGTCCATCTACACGGTTCACAATTGCTTCTGCAGCTTGCTTTACTTCTGAAGAGTTTGTTATTGACTGTGTAATAAGTTTTATTCCCTTTTCTTTACAGGCTTTTTCTACTAAGCTTAATGAGTACATAGAATTTTGTTCTGTGCTTGTATAAATATAGCCAAGTCTTTGTATATCTGCAATTTCAAGGAACTGTTCAATGTGCTGGGAAATAGGGAGTGCATTACTCATACCTGTAATGTTCCCTTCTCCTTTTTCCAATGATGTTACAAGTCCTGCTCCGATGGGGTCTGTTACTGTTCCAAAAACAACGGGCGTATCCTTAAAAGTATTTGCTAACGAGATTGCAACCGCTGTAGCAATTCCCACTGCAACATCTACATCTTCTGCTTTATACATGTTTGCAATTTGTGCCGATGTGTTTACATCTCCGTTAGCGTTTTGTAAATTGTAAGCAACATTAAAGCCAGACTCATTTATGACATCAATAATACCTTGTTCAACATCATCGAGGGCATCGTGCTGCACCAGTTTTACAATACCGATTTTTATTGTATCGGAATCTGTTTTTGATTCTCCTGCTCCAGTCGCAAAAAGAGAGGGGATCGCCATTAATAGCATACAGGCTATAACTAAAACTTTTTTTAACATTGTAGTCTCCTTGTGAATGTTTCTTTTCGTAGTAACGATTCTATTGATAGTATCATACTGAAAGTTTGTGTTTCTGTCAATAGAATCACTGATTTTTATTACTCCTAGTCTTGAAAATTGTTGAAATTTTAAGTACAATGTGAAAAAAGAGAGAATTTATGAAAGAAAAAATAATAAGAATTCTTATGACAGTCTTTGGTGTAAGCGTAGCAGGTTTATCAGTAGGTTTATTTAAGCATTCTCAATTTGGTACCGACCCATTTCAATGTTTTGTTAATGGAATGCATACTGTGCTTCCATTTAGTTTTGGCACCCTCTATGTTATTTTAAATATCGCATTATTAATAATAGTTTTTTTCTTAAAAAAACACTATATAGGTATAGGGACTATTATAAATCTTTTCCTAGTAGGCTATATTGTAGAGTTTAGTCATGGTCTTCTTCAAGATTTCATTCCAGACCCTAGTTTATTAATACGCATAGCGATGCTAGCAGTTGGGTTTCTTGTTATTTGTTTTGCGTCGGCATTTTACATTACTGCAGATTTAGGCGTTTCAACCTATGATGCTATTGCTCTTATCATGGCTGATAAAAAGATAGCACGCTTTCAATATTGTAGAATTGCAACTGATATTGTTTGTGTAGTCGTAGGTGTTTTGCTAGGTGCTGTTGTTGGAGTGGGAACTATCATGACTGCTTTTTTAATGGGGCCGTTTATTGCTTTTTTTAGAAACCATATAACAGATCCTTTATTACAAAAAGTTTCACGTTAGAATTGGAGATTAATTAACAAGCGGAGGTTTATAATGCTGTTTAGTTTAGCTATTGCACTTTTGCTTGGAATGCTCTTAAGCGAATTATGTAAAAAAATACATCTTCCACCATTATTAGGAATGATAGTTGCAGGAATTTTAATAGGCCCAAATGTTTTTAACTGGCTCGATAAAAGCCTGTTGGCGATCTCGTCAAACCTAAGAGAAATTGCTTTAATAATAGTGTTAACTCGAGCGGCTCTTACTCTTAACATAGATGAATTAAAAAAAGTTGGAAGACCTGCAATGTTAATGAGCTTTGTGCCCGCCCTCTTAGAGATATCTGCAATGGTAGTCTTTGCTCCTCAGATTTTTAACATAAGCATAATGGATGCAGCACTTATGGGCTCCGTTATTGCAGCTGTTTCGCCTGCTGTAATTGTTCCAAAAATGATTACTATTATTGAAGATGGATATGGCACAAAAAAATCAATTCCTCAGATGATTCTTGCTAGTGCTTCTATAGACGATGTTTTTGTTATAATTCTTTTTACTAGTTTTTTGGGCTTTTCTCAAGGTGAATCTGTTTCTGTTTTTCACTTTTTTACTATTCCGCTTTCGCTTCTTTTAGGGGTTGTTTGTGGAACAATACTCGGCTTTCTTTTTTCAGTTTTTTTTAAAAAAGTGCACTTACGGGATAGCCAAAAAGTTATTATTATTTTATCTATTGGTTTTATGCTGCTTACTCTTGAAAACATGCTAAAGGCCACCATTTCTTTTTCAGCTCTTATAGCAATTATGAGTTTTGGAATTATGCTGAAAGCAAGGTCTTCAGAATTAGCCTCTAGATTATCATTGAAGTTTTCGAAGCTTTGGGTTTTTGCAGAAATACTATTGTTTGTGCTCGTTGGCGCTAGTGTTGACGTTAGTTATGCTATGCAAGAGGGTGTTATGGCAATAGTTTTACTTTGTGTTGTATTATCTTTTAGAATGGTAGGAGTTTTGCTCTGTTTAATAAAATCTTCTTTTAACAGAAAGGAACGGCTGTTTTGTATGTTTGCATACATTCCAAAAGCAACTGTACAAGCTGCGATAGGAGGTATTCCTCTTGCAATGGGCATTGCTTGTGGTAATATTGTTTTAACAATTGCAGTTTTATCCATTTTAATTACTGCTCCAATTGGCGCACTCCTAATTGAAAAAACATACAAAAAGCTTTTAACTCAGTAAGAAAAAAAAGGCTGCATATTCGTTTGAATAGCAGCCATACATTAAATTTTATTATTATTTTTGGAATGTTATTGAAAGACCAAGATTAAGTTGTCGCCATTTTTCATCTTTATAGCCAAGCTCTTCATTGTGAGCTGAAACATCCAATCGGAAGGTTCCAATGTATAAACCGATTCCACCAGCAGGATATAATTGGTTCATGCCAAAGCGAAGTGCTAATACGTCAAATAATACTAATTCGGTACCAACTGCAAGGTCTAGCAGTGGATCTCGATAATATAAATCATTGCTTTGTGCATTTCGAGCTAATTGTAAAAAGTCTTTATAATTTGCATATACAGCAGAGTGTGAAATTACGTTGAATGTATAGTCTTCTAGTGGAATATCAATGCTTGCACCTAGTCCTAGTTGTGAATCAAGAGTAGAATAATTAAAGGCAGTGCTAGATGTCATTGCTTGACCGACAGGCATGGTTTTTGACCAAATTGGTGAGAAAAAATCTTGCCATACAAGTGCAACATGTATCATATCAAATATTTTATATTGAAGACCCATGTCTAATCCCATCCCAAAAGACATAGCTAGTGGAATTTTAAAAGGGTCAAGACTATTTTCATTAGTATAAAGTGATTTTATATCGTCTTGTAATAAAAATGAAAATTGGCTTATCCCACGTGCAGAAAGTCCAATTGATAAGACTCCAAATGGCCCAAAGTCAAGAGGAAGTGCATAACCAAGTACAAAATCTGTGTTTATATCTAAGGTGGCAACAAGTGGAATTGTAATGGCATTATCTAACGTTGAAGTGTCAACAACGGAACCAGATTTAGAAAGTTGCTCTAAATCTACAGTTTCAAATACATCTGGAACATCAAAGCTAATAAGTGTTCCATCCACATTCATTTTTGCACCGATTTCTATAGTATTAGCAAATCCCCATCCAAAATTATTTTTAATTGCACCGAATGTTAGGGGGCCTCCAATTTTAAGTGAAGCATTATAGCCGTCAGGTCCAATAAAATCTTCAACATCTGTTAAAAATGTGTTGTATTTGTCAACTGCCTCTGTTACATCCTCTTGGGTATTTAGCTCAACTGTGGTGCTCGTTCCATCGGTGATAAGATTAGATAGCTCCATTATATTAAGAAGCTCTCCCCCTGTAATAACAGAGACTAGAGGAATCCATAATTTTTTATCTCCTGTAAAAGCAAGTGCTGCAGGGTTGTTATATAAGGAATATAGACTCTCTGTGTCAGTGTAATACTTTGCTCCCATACTCGTAGAGCGAATATCTACTGTTTCTAGGCGTTTAATGCTTTGAGATGTTAAAGTAAAAGCGATAGAAATAAAACACATAATAAAAATAAAGCGTTTAAAAGTTTTCATAAAATCCTCGCGTAAGAAAAATATATACGCACAAAATATGCGCATATGTTCAGTATAACTCTTTTTTTAGTAGAACACAAGTTATTCGAAGATTTTTTTTGTAGTATTTCGCTTTAATGTAATTATTCATAAGCATGCTTATTTCTTATTCATACTTGAATGCTAATGCTTTTTGTGTTACACTTCTTATATGAATAAACTTCCAACTTCAAAACAGAGTGTGCAAATTGTTGCCTTAGATCTTGATGACACATTGTTAAAACATGATTTAACAATTTCTGATTATACTGTGTCTGTTCTTCAAAAGCTTGTTGAAAAAGGTATCTATGTGATGCTTTGCTCTGGGCGAATTGATGATGCAATGCTTCCTTATGTACGCCAAATGGATGTAGCAGGGAAGGAACATGGGCGATATATGATTACCCAAAATGGGACTAATATTTTAGATTTACACTTGCGCCTGTCTATTTATTCACATCAATTAGAGTATGACATAGCAATGCACGTATACCATTTATTGGAAGAATACGGCGTAACCGCGCATGTGTATGATTCAAGCTTTATTTTTACATGTAAACACACTGAATGGGGCGACAGAGATGCTCAATTGAGCGGGTTAAAAAAAGAACTTGTTGAGGATTATCCTGAGTTTCTTAAAAGAGGGTTTCCAAAAATGGTTATTCCAGGTGATCCTGAAGTTCTAAAAAAACTTGAATTGCGACTTAAAGAAGAAGTTGGTTCTGAATGCGTTATTTTTACTAGCAAACCATATTTTTTAGAAGTGTTACCAAAAAATGCAGGAAAAGGCGAAGCTCTTGTGTGGATTGCAAACGAACTTAATGTTCCAATAGAGAATGTTATGTCATTTGGTGATAGTATGAATGATGAATCTATGATGAATCTTACAGGGAAAAGCGTAGCTATGATAAACGGTCTTGACCATATTAAAGATATCGCTGTTTTTAATACCGAATATTCAAATGATGAAGATGGTGTTGCGAAATTTTTAGAAAAGTTTGTTCTATAAAAAATGCAACAGGGATCGAGCCGGTATACTTTTTAGCTTTGCTAAAAAGATAAAGGCGAGAGCCCGGCGCTCGTAAGAGCGGTTGCCAAAAAAAATACTATCGATTTGGGGTCTTTAAAAAAATCTTGTTTTAGTGTATAATTAGTCTATGCAAGAAGCGATACCATTAAATACCGATTCCTCTCCTGAGGCGGTCATTGAACTACTATTTAAACTCAAAATGAAAGACGTAATGGCAACTGACGTTGTTACGGTTCCTCCTACTATGACAATGCGCGAAGTGCAACTTCTTATGAAAGAAAAGCGTGTGACAGGCGTTCCTGTTATGATTAGCAAAAAACTTGCTGGCATTGTTTCTATGGACGATATTGTAAATGCTTTTGATAAAGGCACTATCGATGATGCCTGTGAAAATCATATGACACGCAATACAATTGTTTTGCAAGAAAACATGCCTATATCTTTTGCCGTAACTTATTTTAATAAATATAAGTTTGGCCGCTTTCCTGTACTAAACAGTAAAAACAAACTTGTAGGTATAGTTACTACATCTGATGTTATTGCAGCATTGTTGGTTGCCATGAATTCAGAGGTTGAACGTCTTGAAAAAAGTGCACAAGAAGCATTAAGGCAAGAACCTCATCGTGTAATGGAGTTTAAAACAGAGCCCTTTAACTTTGAAATTGCAGGACTTGCTTCAACAGAAATGAAAAAGACATTACGCTCTATGAACGTAGACCCTGCAATTGCAAGGCGTGCTGGTATTGCAAGTTATGAGCTTGAAATTAATCAAGTTGTGCATTCTGATGGTGGAATAATGCGCTATTATATTACAGGCGATAAACTTGTAATAGAAGCCATGGATATAGGTCCTGGTATTCCCGATATTGAAAAAGCGCTAACTGAAGGTTTTTCAACTGCAACTGAAAAGGTGCGTTCTTTTGGATTTGGAGCCGGCATGGGGATTCCAAATACAAAACGTGTTTCAGATGAATTTATTATAGAATCAGAGGTTGGAAAAGGAACCTCAGTTCATGCGACATTTTATTTAAGTGGTACAAAAGAGGATGGAGGAAAGTAGCTATGAAGTTGTCTGATATTGCAAGTTCTTTAAACTTAAAGGCTGTTTTCGATGATTATAATGATGTCGATATACACACTGTCTATACTGGGGATTTGTTAAGTGATGTAATGGGACATGGCGATGACGAATGCGTTATTGTTACCATCCAAGCTCATAAAAACACACTTGCCGTTGCAACACTCAAGGATTCTCCAGCAATCATTTTATGTAATAACAGACCCGTTCCTGAAGATATGATAGAATCTGCAAAGGATGAGGGTGTAGCCCTTTTTGTCACAAAAGAAAATCAGTTTATAATTTCGGGGAAACTCTATGCCTTGTTGGAAAGCTGATTTCCATATGCACTCATGCCTTTCTCCTTGCGGAGATCTTGCAATGTCTCCTTTGGCAATTGTAAAGGCGCTTAAAGAAAAGGATGTGCAAATTGCAGCTCTAACAGATCACAATACCTCATTAAATTGTGTTGCGTTTGATTATCATTGCAGACAAGAAGGAATTGTTCCTCTATTTGGGATGGAAGCGCAAACTATGGAAGAGATACATGTTGTGTGTTTGTTTTCTTCTCTTGAAGTTGCTCTTGCATTTAGTGATGAAATATACGAGCTTTTGCCACCAATAATGAATAATCCTGAAAAAACAGGTGACCAAGTATATGTTGACTTTGACGACGATATTATAGGTGAAGTTGATAAATATCTTGTTGTGTCTTGTGACCTTGATATTGATAGTTTAACAAAAAGGGTCCACGAACTTGGAGGGTTGGTAATTCCTGCTCATATAGATAGGTCTTCTTTTTCGCTAACGAGCCAATTGGGCTTTGTCCCTGAGGGAGATTGGGATGCTTTAGAAGTGGTGCGCCTTCCTCCTGCCACTGTTGACTGGATTGACGGAAAGCAACACTTCACTCCAATAGATACACTTGGTTATCCATTAATAACTTCTTCAGATGCACATTATCCCATCCATGTTGCACGACGACCCTTTGATTTAGATTTTGGAGATTCTCCCTTGCACGGCGAAGGTGGCATACTGCATGATGATGGAACGGTAAATATGAAAACACTCAAAGAAGCTTTAAGGCGACGCCCTATTACGTAGTAAAAGAATTTCGTAACAAAATCACCCATCTTATTGAAAGATTTTTATAATAATGGTATATTTATGTAGACAAAAATAGAGGTTTTTTAACCGAAGGAACATACATGAGTAAAACATTATTGAATATTTCTGACCTAAGTGTTGGAATAAACGATAAAAAAATATTAGAAAATCTAAGCCTTGCTGTAAATGCAGGTGAAGTGCACGTAATTATGGGGCGAAATGGACGAGGAAAGTCAACCTTGTTTTCTGCAATTGTTGGGAACCCTGTATACGATATTACAAATGGAAAAATCGAATTTGACGGTGAGGATATAACAAGTGCAAAAGCTGACGAAAGGGCAAGAAAGGGAATCTTTTTATCATTTCAAACACCAGTAGAAATACCAGGTGTTACGTTAGGTGATTTTATACGTTCTGCGCAAGGTGCTGTTTTAGGCGAAATGAAAAATGTATTTTCATTTAGAAAAGCATTAAAGGCAAAAATGGATGTTCTTAACATGGATGAAGCCTATGCAGACAGAGACTTAAATGTAGGATTTTCTGGTGGTGAAAAAAAGAAAGCAGAAATTTTACAACTTTTAATGCTTAATCCAAAATTAGCACTTTTAGATGAAACTGACTCAGGACTCGATGTTGATGCTATACAAAATGTAGCAAAAGGAATTGAAGAATATCACACTGAAGACAACAGTATCGTAATTATCACACACAATGCAAAACTTTTAGAAAAGCTCCCTGTTGATTTTGTTCACATTTTAGATGATGGAAAAATTATCAAAACAGGCAATAAAGATTTAGCCATTGAAATTCTTTCTCGCGGTTTTGCTGCAGGCGAAACAACAGAGGCCTAGTATGAGCGATAATTCAGAAAAAACATTTATTGACGACATAGACAGAAGTGTGTATGACGTTATTGATTATATAAAACCTTCTCTTACCGTAGATTCTGGACTTACAGAGGAAGTGGTTAGAAGAATATCAAAAG
>CAYJLQ010000028.1:0-12811 GCA_964370725.1 uncultured Treponemataceae bacterium | reverse complement strand
CAAAGGTCATCAATATTTACACCAAGATTTTTTGCATACTTTGGATCTAGTGCATGTTCTGCATCAACAAATGCAGCAATTCCACCTAATTTTTGTGCTTCAGCAATAGCATGTAAGGCAAGAGTTGTTTTACCTGAAGATTCTGGACCATATACTTCAATTACACGACCTCTAGGATATCCCCCTATTCCTAAAGCTTCATCGAGCATAATAGATCCTGATGGAATAACATCTACACCAGCTGTATTTGTAACATTCCCTAATTTCATAAGGGATCCTTGTCCAAATTGCTTTTCAATTTGTAACCGTGCAGCTTCTAAAGCTTGCAATTTTTCTCCTAAGTCTTGAGGAGTGTTCATTTCAATTGTTGCTTTTGCCATAATAGCCTCCCACTATATTATAGTCGTTTCGTTTCATTTTCTAACACTTTTTTTAAAAAAAGTTATTCTTTTCCCACTAATGGTTGATAAATTGATTTACCTTTAAGTAATAGTCTACCATCTTCTACTGATATCTGAGCTAAAACTTGCACTGGAAGTGCAGAATCTATGCTTACAGGCTGACTTATTACCAGTGGCACAAAACCTTCAACTTTTTGTAAGGTATCATATCCAATTAAAAAATCGCAGCGAAACTCTGTTGCAGTTTCACTCACATTTGTTATTCTTCCAGACCACGTTACCCATGTATCTAAGTATAACCAAACATCATCTTTTACATCTTCGTAACTAAACTCTACAATGTCGCTGTCGAATGTAGGTTCTTCAAAGTACTCTGCCAATAAACGAGCTTTTTGTCTTATGCTAGCAGAAGCATTAGAATTAAGTATTTTATTTATTTCAACTTGTGCTAAGTTATCTCTATAAGACTGAAAATGTACTTGAGCATCTGCATAGGCTTTTTCAAGTTCACTTTGAGTTAAAATATAGCGAAAAACTGAAGAAGCAGTATCTTGAATTAATGCATCAGATTTTTCCTCTACGCTTAAGACAAAATCTGATAAATCCGCCCTTTTCCCCGTAGTCGCTGTATCAACGGTAAAGAACATAAAATAAGCAGAAACGCAAGCCAACACAACGATAGAAATAAGAGAAATGGCACGCACCTTTACAGGATTTAATCCTAAAGATGGATAAAATCGTTTAATCCCGCCAGTTTCAACCAAATGTATAAATACTTCTGCTTTGCCATTTACTTTTATAAACTCTAAAGCATTCTTTGCTAATTTATTATAAGGATCATATTCTTGAGCTTCTAAATAATACTGAACGGCTCTATTTACTTCACCTCTACGTAAAAACAAAACTGCTTGAGCGGTGATTAATTTTGCATCCGTCATCTTAATTTTTCGAGCTTCTTTATAATATAAGTCTGCGCCGCCGATATCGCTAAGATATAAGCAAGCTGTTCCTAAAATATAAAAAAACGTAAAAGAATCTTTATATTCTCTAATTAGAGGCTCTAATAAACGTACTACTTCAGAAAAACGCCTTGCAGATAGTAACTTCTCCGCTTTTTCAAGCTTTGTCATTGCCATCTACCATTACCGCCTTGCATTATCTAAAATTGCATCAACTTGCGCATTAAGCTTTAGAATTTCTTGTTCACTAAGATAGTTATTATTTTCTTTTAAAGTATTAATTGTATCGAGTATTCTTAAAATTTCTTTTAAGTCTTCTTGTGAAAGATTAGAATACGCATTTTCACTAATGTTAAAATCTGTGATATCTGGAGTTTCTTTTGGAGGCCAAGTAAAAGGAATTTGAATACTTGGTTCCCCTGTTAAAATAAAGAATGATACATCATCATATACTTCTGTAGATAAAATAAAATTATCCCATGTTATTGCTAATGCTGAGTTATTATATGAGTTTAGCGAATGAAACTCTCTGCCACGTTGAACACTGTAATACCAGTTTAACTGTGATAACAATGTTTTATTTGCAACAACAATTTCATCTATACTTGAAAGTGAATCTTCTGGAAAAATAAAGCGCACCACATCTGTTAGATTTGCTGATTGAATCCATTTTTCATTTTCAATATTTGTAAAGTTAGTTTCTGTTACAATTTTTTGTCGAAGCTCAGTAGTAAAATGGGTTACGGTATTTTCTCCTAACCATGTATCAAAAATTGCTTTAATACCAACTTCATGGCTTGATTCCCTTAAATTTTTAACACTTGCGCTAACCTTAATAGAGTCAATAAATCCCCTATCATTAGCTGAAAATAAATCATAATGTATTACTAATTCAAGCTTGTTTTTTAATATTGCAGTAACTGTAGCACGAGTATCCTTAAACGATGACTCCATTTTAAATCCACCAGCAGAAGAAACAGGAAGCACCGCATCGTCATATAATACATAGAACACTGGTGTTTTTGTAAATGTTTTTGAATCAAACATTGATGAAAAAGTATTATCGCTATTTTTTCTGTATACAGATAAAGCACCTGTGTAATCTTCTATTACAATTCTAATATTACCTACTGTGGCATCAACATTTGCAAAAAGAAATGTCCCTATAAAACTAATAAATAGTATTCCTAACCATTTTTTCATATCTAAAACCTTCTTAATCGTTAATTAATTTTTGAAGCTCAAGTGCTTTTTCTGTTAAATCATTTATCAGTGCATCGTTAGATCTTGAGTCTTGAATTTCTGTCGTTAAAGATTCAAGTGATTCAGCAGTTGTTGCATTTACCGTTTGCAATTCTTGTACTGTGTTTTTCAAATTTTCGTTTTGAATAATTAAATCTTCTTTTTCAACTTGAAGCTTAGAAAATTCTTGTTCCAAATCTTCTAAACGCTTGCGCAATATCAAAGCTTCTTCACTTTGTAATTGTTTAATTTGTCTTTCATAATCTTCTTTTGCTGCAACAGCCTCTTCACCAGTCACGCGTAGAAGATATAAAAGTTTTTCTTCTCGTTCTCGCTGCTTTAATAATTCTAAACGAAAGAGAGCATCATCATATTTCGAACTATTTGGAAAATCGACAATAATTCTGTCATAATATGCTTTTGCGCTTGCAAATTCATACACATTGTATAAAGCTTCACCGGTGAAAAACACAGCTGGTGCTACTAGGTCGTGCTCTGGATAATTTTTAATAAAAGCTGTAAACCCTGATATTGCTTGTTCATACATTCCTAATTCATAACTTGCATATAAGGTTTGATAAGTAATTTCAGGAGCATATATACTGCGATTAAATTTTTCAAGAAACATAGTGCCATCGCGTAATGCAGCTTGATAATCGCCTAAATTGGATTCTGCCATTACTACAAAGTACCACACCACATCAGAGGAAGCCTCTTGAAAGTTTGATGTACGTTTTAAGAAGATTACTGCATCTTCCCAATTCCCAACTTTATACGCTTCAAGACCTTGAATTAAATCTTGTCCAAAGGATTGCGCCTTTGTTGCACTTCCTTCTTGAGAAAATAATAAAGCAGTTAATAAAAACAAACTAACGAACAATAATGAAACTTTTTTCATAACCCATATTCCTATATTTTTAAATTTCCACTAAAAAAAGCAGAACCAGATATTATTACATCGACACCAGTTTTTAATACTGTATCAAGTGTTTTTTCATTTACTCCACCATCAATTGATACAAGGTATGAGTAATTCTTTTCTTTCTTTATATCGAGAAGTTTTGTAACTTTTTCTAAACAGTTTTCTATAAGTTCTTGCCCACCATAGCCTGGATTTACAGACATAACAAGAACAAGGTCAACAAAAGGAAGTACGTTTTCTAAAACTGAAACTGGAGTTGATGGGCATATACTAATCCCAGCTTTTTTCCCCAGTGAGTGAATTTTTTGAATTATACGATTATGATGCACTGCGGCTTCCCAGTGAAATGTAATCCAATCTGCACCGGCATTTGCAAAAGTTTCTATGTGGTTTTCTGGATTATTTACCATAAGGTGCACATCAAAATCTAATGTTGATAAGGGGCGAATCGCAGAAACGATTGGAGCTCCAAAAGAAATGCTTGGTACAAAAGCTCCGTCCATAATATCTATATGCACCCATTTTGCACTTGAAGAATGTATCATATCAAGAGATTTTGAAAGATGCGAAAAATCAGCTGAAAGTATAGAAGGCGCTAAAACAAATTTATCCATACTGCTATATTAGCAGACATATTAAATATTGTAAATGGGTAAATTGAACAAAGTTATAAATCTTCTTCTTTTAAGCCATAACCTTCTAAACCATGTAAACTTGACAAACCTGCAGGTTCCACATGCACCATAATATCGTAAATATCTGGAATGGATTTTCTAATTGCATTAGATACTTGCTCGGCTTTTTCATGTGCTTCAAAAACCGTCAAGGTTCCTTTTACCTCAATATCAATATCAACATCCCAATAGTTTGCAATTTTTCTCATTCGTACTCGGTGAGGATTACTTACACCTTCAACAGACCGAACTGCTTCAAAAAGCTGTTTGTATACTTCGTTGTCAGTAGTTCCATCCATGAGCTCTACATTCATATCCCAAAAGATTGAAATTGCATTTTTTATAATCCAAAAGCTTACAAACAACGCAATAAGTGGATCCCAAATAGGTGCATCAAATGCATGCACTATAAAAAGTCCTACTAATACAGAGCCAGAAATAACAATATCGTTTAACATATTTTGTGCATTAGCTTTAATCATTGAACTATTAGCAAGCCTTCCTAAAACATATTGAGAAATTGCTAACAGAGTTTTAATAATAACTGATGCACCTGTAACAACTAAGGCTAGCATACTTGTACTTGCCGTTGTTTCTAAATTATTTAATTGACCAATAGCAGACAAAGCTAATTGAAAACCTGCAAAAAGAATAACAAACGACAATACAAGAGTACCCATTGTTTCTGCCCTTGCATGCCCCCAAGGATGTGATGCATCGGATGGACGCGCAATAATCTTTCCAATAACAAGAGTCATTGCAGCAATTATAACATCGGTTGTGGTATCAATTCCGTCACCAAGTACAGCCAAGCTTCCACTAGTAATACCCACAAACAATTTTGCAAGAGCTAATACTAAATTTCCAACAAGTGCTATATAACCTGCTTTAGCGATGATTTTTTGTCTGTATTCGGGAGATTTTGTGTCTTTCATAAACTAGAACAAGTCCATAATTCTTTTAAAAAAAGGATCTAAAGCATAGAAAACTGGAATTAAAAAAACAGAAATTAAATAATTTGCTGTTTTAATTTTCTTTAATCCTAATATGTTTATACCAACCATAATTATTAAACATCCACCTATTGCGGTAATTTCCGCTAACATTACTTCGCTAACATAAGGGGCTACAAAGGTAGAAGCAACTGTGAGCAATCCTTGATATATAAAAATGGTAATAGCTGAAAATGCGGTTCCTATTCCCATAGCTGCAGTAAATACAATTGCCATAAATCCATCAAGTACTGACTTTGTGAATATAATGGTATTATCACCTTCAATTCCCGCTTTAAATGAACCTAATATACTCATGGCTCCAACGCAAAACAACACAGAAGCATTTAGAAATGCATGAGCAAATGTAGAAGTTTTTTCAGTATTAGAACTATGAGATTTTTTTGAAATTTTTAATACTGTTTTCTCTAAGAATTCGCCAAAGGATAAAATTTTTCCATCAATATCCCACAATGTTCCTAAAAGCCCACCAATTATTGCAGCTAAAGTAAGGTATATGATATTTTGATATTCAAGAGCCATTTCAATTCCAAGAACGGTGCATACAATTCCAGCGGCAACTGTTACAGCAGAATTAAATGAGGCAGTAATTTTTTTTGCAAAGACAAGTCCAAGTATTGAACCTATTAACACTGCAAAACAGTTAACAACAACAGCAAGCATTGTAAATCCTTTACTTATTTTGTATAAAGTAGTATCATTATAGTGTAATTAAATATTAGTTGCAAGCAGAGGTTCTACATCTCTTAATCTTAATAACAAAACTAAGGAAAAATGCATGAATAAAACATGTTTCGTAATTGTATTTTTATTAGGTGTGTTTCTTTTAATAACACCACTTGTTGCGCAATCAACTTCTGTTCAAGATGTGTATCATTATACATTAGATAATGGACTAGAGCTTTTTATTGCAGAGAATAGTAATGTTCCACTTACATATATAGAATTAGCCGTAAAAGGGGGTGGGATTTCCCAAACAGAGGATACAGTTGGACTTTTCCATCTCTATGAACACATGATATTTAAAGGTAACTCAAAGTTCCCAACTGCAGCCGCT
The DNA here is from genome assembly GCA_964370725.1 of uncultured Treponemataceae bacterium. Lineage (GTDB taxonomy): Bacteria > Spirochaetota > Spirochaetia > Treponematales > Treponemataceae > CAYJFX01. The sequence goes on along the minus strand of CAYJLQ010000028.1, from coordinate 6,543 downwards.
GTTCAAAAGGCAATTAATGATATGGGAGTACCTTCTTGGAATGGCTCTACTGCTAATGAATATGTAAACTATTTTTTTACCGTTCCTTCAGACTTAACCTATGAAGGATTAGAGTTTTGGTCTTATGCGGTAAGAGAACCTCTATTGGATGAAAAAGAGTTTGAAAATGAAAAGAAAGTTGTAATAGCAGAACTTGAAGGCGGATACTCAGAGCCAAATAGAATTTTTTATAACGCACTATACAACTTTGGTTTCCCAGAATCTCCATGGCAATTTGATCCAGGAGGAACAATTGAGAATGTAAAACGTTCCACCCTAGAAGAATTAATTGAAATGAAAAACACCTATTATGTACCCAATAATACAGCCCTTTTTGTTGGTGGTGATGTTGAACACAAAGAAGTGTTTGAAATGGTAAAAAAAATATATGGTAATTGGAAACGAGCTGATGACCCGTGGGCAAACAAGGATTATCTTGTAGAAAATGAAGAATTTAAAAATCAAACATATCTTGTATATCCAAACGAACAGGTTTCTCCTGCTATTGCTCAAGTAAGCCTTTTTTACAGAGGACCTGATGGCGAAAGCGATTTAGAATCTACTTACGCTGCAGATGTTTATTTAACTACTGCTGGAAACCCAGAAAGTAATTTTGTAAAAACCATAACCAATACTGATGAACTAATTATTCCAACATCAGATTACCTAAGCACAGGATTCCTAACTGCTAGGCATGGAAGCATTATGAGCTTTACGGCTGCAATGCTTACGCCAGAATTTAATATTGCAAACAGAGCTTTATTGTTTTCTGAAATTGTAAAAGATGAAATAAGTCCACAAATTATTTCTAATGATCAGTATTTTACTGAAGCTCAGTACGATAGCGCAAAAAAGCGATTGCGTGATTCACAAGTATATGAAAGACAAACAGCACAAGGACTTTTAAGTACATTGCGTTTTTTTTGGACAGCAACTAATTCAAATTATTATTTTAATTACTTAGATAATCTTGAAAAGGTTGAACCTAGCGACATTTCAGAACTTTTTAAAACATATATAAATAATAAAAATTCACTTGTAATGGTTTCACTTAATCCTGCTATTTTTGAAGCACAAAAAGAAGACTTTGAAAAAGCTGGTTTTACTACAATTACAGATGAAAACGCCTTTTGGTGGAAGTAAAAAAAAGGAATATAAATTATGAAAAAAATTGGTGTATACATACTTATTATAGTTCTACTAACATCTTGCGCATCTATGCCAACAGACAAAGAAGTATCTTTTGAGTACTTTGAACTTAACAACGGAATCCCAGTAATTCTTAATAAAACTGATTCTAGTCAAATTGTATCATTACAAATAAACGTACAAGGTGGATCAGCCCTTTTAACTACAGATTACTCAGGAATTGAAAGCTCTCTTTTTGAAATGATGACTCTAGGAAGCAAGGCGTATCCTTACAGTGACATTCAAAAAATATTATATAATACACAAGGAAGCATTTACTCTTCTTCAAATCAACTTGGTAGTACATTTGGTCTAGTAAGTATTGATTATTATTTCGATGAACTACTTCCAGTATTTATTGATGGATTTTTAAATCCTGCGTTTACAGAACAAGAGTACACTACTCTAATGACTTCTATTTCACAAACACTTCAATACAAAATGCAAGATCCGAATAGTGTTCTTTCTGAATCAATTCTTAAAGCACGTTATAATAATCATCCATATGGAGCATCGTCAAGTGTTACAAAAGATTCAATAAAAAATATAACAATTTCAAATATGAGAAAGCATTTGTTAGAAATACACAATGCAAACAGAATAGCTATTATTGCAGTTGGAAATATTGATGGCCAAGAGCTTGTAGCAACACTAAATAATTCTCTAGGACTCATTGAAAAAAAAGATACTTCAGTTCCAACGATTCCAGAGGTAAGTAATGGTGGGAACACAATTATAACTGAATTAGATAGTGCTGATGGGTCTGGGTATGTCGCCTACACTGTTCCAGCTCCTAAGCCTGGAAGCGATGATGAGATAGCCTTTCGAATTGCATCGGACATATACTCAGAAACTCTATTTAATGTAGTAAGAGAACATTACGGGGCTGTATACTCAATAGGCGCTTCATATACATATTCAAAAGCACCTTTTGGAACTTTAAGAGCTTATAAAGTATCAGACCTAGAAAATATTGCAGAATATATTGCAGAAGCAGAAACACTTTTATTTGAGAATAAGTTAATTTCAGGTAAAGATGAAAACACTCAAGAGTTTATATATGATACTATTGAAAACCGACTTGAAGGATATAAAAACACTTTAATAAACTCTCAATATTATTCATCACAAACAAATGCTGCAACATCAACTCAAATTGCTAGTTCTTTGCTAATGTTTAATAATCCAGAACAGTACCTATCATTTACAGACAGGGTTAGGGATGTTACTTCAGACGACATCAAACAAGCCTTTGAAACATATTGGGTTAATGGCGAAAAGCAGTGGTTTGCCGTAACAGGAATTGGTGAAGAAAGTAATTTTATAATTAATAATTAATATTAACCTTCTGTGTTTATGCAATTTTTGCCGACGTATTTTAGTTGTTTTCAGGCTGTTTTAGCGTAATATTAATTTTTAATTGTTACTTATTAATTAGATTTGTTGACTTTTTTACTAATAACAACTAAAATTATATTATGAACACAACAAAAAACACAGCAATTTTTAAAGGACGATCGCTTTTAAACTGGCTAGATTGGTCAGCAAGTGAAATTGAAGAACTACTTGATTTGTCAATTGAGGTTAAAAAGCAGTCAAAAGAAGGACAGCTAACTGAACGTTTTAAGGGCAAAACTATAGCCCTACTTTTTGAAAAACGCTCTACTCGTACTCGCTGTGCTTTTGAAACAGCATTTGGAGAAGAAGGTGGACATCCTGTATTTTTATCAAATCAAGATATTCAGCTTGGAGCAAAAGAATCAATAGAGCATACTGCCAAAGTTTTAGGAAGAATGTTCTCTGCGATTCAATTTCGTGGCTTTTCACAAGAACATGTTGAATTATTAGCAAAGCATTCAGGTGTTCCAGTATATAACGGTTTAACTGATGACTATCATCCAACGCAAGCGCTTGCAGATGTAATGACTCTTAAAGAAAACTTTGGAAATATCAAAGGCTTGCACCTTGCATATTCAGGAGATGGAAGAAACAATGTTGCTACATCTCTAATGATTATATGTGCAAAGCTAGGAATACATTTCACTGTAGTAAGTCCAAAAGAATTGTTTCCAAGTGAAGAAATTGTTTCAATTTGCAAGAAATTTGCTGAAAAGTCAAACTCAAATATTCAAATATCTAGCGACATTGCACTTGTAAAAAATGCAGATTGCCTGTATACTGATGTATGGGTATCAATGGGAGAAGAATCTCTTAAAGAATCACGCATTGCAATGCTATCTCCATATCAGGTGAACAAAGACCTTATGGATAAAACAGGTAAAGAAAATGCAATTTTCATGCATTGTTTGCCAGCAGTTGTAGGCGAAGAAGTAACTGAAGAAGTTATTGAAGGCAAAAATAGCAAAGTATGGGATCAAGCTGAAAATCGAAAACATACGATCAAAGCAATCATGCTTGCTACAATATAAAACACTCTTGTTGAGAGTATTTTTAGCCGAAAATAAAGAAAGAATATAAAAATATATTATAGTGTTTTCCAGGAGGATTGGATGAAAAAACTGATTATTTCAGTAGCTCTATTGGTTTTACTCACAGTTGGAGCTTTTGCGCAAGTTGGACCAGAGGATAAATCGGTAGAATATCAAAGCTTGCAAGTATACAAGGTGTATGCACACCCAGATGCTTATGTTGTTTTATACTACACAAAAGGTGTAGAACTTGGTCAAGTGACACTTCCAACAGAATGGTTTAGACCTGGAAATGATAAAGGTGTTCTTAGAACGCTTGAAACATCAGACTTTACACCATATATTTTATTACAATACAGAGACGGTGCTTTTTCAAAAGTTATCGTAACAATGCCTAACGACAGAAACAATATTGCATGGGGAACCATGGATAAAGGTATTGATGTTGAGGCTGGCGGCCTTGGCGATACACTAGTTTTGGAATAAAAATTGTTTAACTTACAAGCCATTCAATGTGCATTAAAGACTTGCTCTGAAATGCACGGATGGGTTTTTACAAACTTCTCACACCGTGACACACTTACAGACTCACTTTTATCACTTGATAGCAATAGTATTTCGAGTAGAAGGTGGGTATATATTGTTGAACCTAATAAGAACCCTCTAAAAATAGTTCATGCTATTGAAAAAACAATATTAGATTCTCTTCCCGGCGAATTAATCGTATACTCAGGGAAAAAAGAGCTAGAATCAGTATTATCACAATATAAGGGTAAAACACTGGCTCTATTAGCAGATGCTGATATTTCAGTAATATCAACAGTTGATGCAGGTTTTTTACAATCGCTACATTTATTAGGTATACATACAACTAGTGCATCTCCACTTATACAAATAACAAAGGGCTTACTTACTCAAAAAGGTATTGAAAGCCATGAAAGAGCAGCCGCTTTATTATACAAAATAGTTAAAGAAACATGGAATTTTATTACATTAAAATTTAAAACAGAGTCTACCCTATCTGAATATGATGTTTTAAGCTTTATTTTAGATAAGTTTGACACATACTCATTGGTTTATCATCATGCACCTATCGTAGCTTTTGGAAAAAATGCTGGAAATCCACACTACTCAGTTCCAAAAGAAGGATCAGCTATTGCAGAAAAAGGTGATATAATACAATTAGATATTTTTGCCAAAGAAGCTTTTTGTCAAGATGATAAAGGTAGTATAAGTAGCGAAGCTGCAATTTATGCAGATATTTCTTGGGTTGGAATATATGATACTACTGTACCTTTAGAATATGAGAATACTTTTAAAGTTTTGACAACATCAAGAGATGTAGTGTACAAGACTTTAAATGAACGAGCAAATGAAGGCACTTTACTAGAAGTAACAGGTAGTGAACTAGATGCAGCTGTTAGAGAAATTCTACTATCAAATAATTTTGAAAAAGCTATAAAGCATAGAACTGGACATGGAATTGATACTGTTTGTCATGGTTCTGGTGTAAACTTAGACTCTGTAGAGTTTCCTGATAACAGAACGCTATTAAATGGATCTTGTTTTTCAGTTGAGCCTGGTGTATACTTTGAAAATTTTGGAATGAGAACAGAAATAGATATATACATACACAATAATAAACCAGTTATTTCAGGTAAGTCTTATAGCTCACAAGATTCCCTCCCCATTCCACAAACTGAAATTTTAAGAATTGTATAACAACCATAATACAATGATCAAAAAGGAAAATTAATGATAACAATTTCAAAAGAACAATATAAACAATTTGATATGTTTATTGAAAACCATGATAGCTTTATTGTAGCAGGTCATAAAGAACCAGATGGTGATTGTATAGCTAGTTCACTAGCATTACACAGCATGCTACAAAAACTCGGAAAAATGAGCACCGTTCTATCTGCAGGGCCATTTAAAAGAAGTGAATCAAAGCCTTATGAATCTATGTTTAAATCACAGTTTGTTCCAATGAGTAACAATGAAAAGAAAATTGGACTATTTATCGTTGATTGTTCTGAGCCACATCGTTTGGGTGAGGATGTTGAAAAACAAGTTAAAAAGTATGATACATTTATTATTGACCATCACAGAACATCTCAGGCTACGGAGAACTCTATTATAATCCCCTCTTCACCAGCTACAACATGCTTAATACAGCAATTGTATGAATATAAGCTAGGTGAAATAAACGAGCATGATTCAAATCTATTGTTTTTCGGTCTATCAACTGATACAGGCTTTTTTAAGTTTTTAAATAAGAATAGTGAAGAAGTATTTTTATGTGCTTCGCGCCTTGTGAAAGCAGGAGCAAATCCAAGACAGATAGCTGAAGACATAGAAAGTGGAAAACCTTTTTCAACACGAAAACTATTATCAGTTGCATTAGATAGGGCTAAACAATACTTTGATGAGCGCTTAATTATAACATTTGAAACTATAGAAGATACACATAAATATGGTCGTGAAGGTCGTGATAATGATGCTTTATATCAATTGCTTTTATCATCCGATAAAGTACAAGCAGTTGTGTTTGTGAGACAAGAAACAGATAGCCAATGTACTGCAGGATTTAGATCTAAAGGTGATATTGATGTAAGTGCAATTGCAGCAGTTTTTGGAGGCGGAGGTCACAAGAATGCAGCAGGTCTTAGTACTCAAGAAACCATTGGAACTTTTATTCCAAGAATATTAGCTGAATTTGAAAAAATCTTTTAATTAGTTTTTAATAATTTTTAAATATACAAGATTTTTATTTATAATCTTGCAGTTTAATTTATATTATAAAAGGTATTTACTTATTATACAAGTAAATACCTTTTTTTTACCTTATTAAAAAGTTGGTACAAATCTTGCAATCATACTTATA
>CAYJLQ010000027.1:0-13306 GCA_964370725.1 uncultured Treponemataceae bacterium | reverse complement strand
ATTGCTCTCAATTGCAAGTATACCAAATCGTTTGCAGGGGTTGGAACGCCGTGTTTTTTCCCCAGTTCACTCATAGTTTTTGCAAAAAGTTCTACTTCAGTTTTTCGCCCTGCTATAACATCTTGGCACATTGAAGTTCTCGATTCAGGTGTTAAGCCATTTAATACTGTAAACCATGTATCTAAATCTTCATCATTGAGATTAGCTCCAGTATGTTTTGAAACTGCAATAACTTCTTTTTGTAATGCAATCATAAAATCTTTTGCTTCTTGTACAAACTCTGCCTTTCCGTTTTCCTGAAACGGTGCATAGGTAAGTTTTAACGTAGCAGATGCTTGATTTATACCAACATTTACCATGTATTTATACCATAGCATTCTGAGCATGTTTTCAGGTACATTGCACGCAATATTTGATTTTTCAAAAAAACTTGCAATTGTTTGAACCTCTTCTGTGCATTCGTTTGTAGGTTTTCCTTCTATGCTTGCATTTGTGTTTTCACCAAAGTAGATAATGCCTTTTGGCCCATAGTAGCAATGCTCGTTTCCATGTTGGGCATCTGTTCCTAAAATCATTGCCAAAGGAATGCGAGTATTAGAATATTTTTTTGCAATAATTTCTTCACTTGATATTCCATTTAATAGAGAAAGAATACGTGTTTCTTTTCCGATGTAGTTTTGTAAGTCTTCAAGTATCGTTTCTAAATGCTGATTTTTACATGCTATGATAACTAAGTCTGGATATCCATTTTCTGTTGGGATACCAGAATCTTTTGCTTTTATGTCGGCATCTGCTATATGAAAGTCTATTTTTTCATCATTTACCCAAAGCCCATTTTTTCTATAGCGGTCGAGTCTCTCTCCACGTGCTAATATACTTACTGCTTTTGGATTATAGCTATATATTTGATGTGCTACCATAAGACCGATTGCGCCTGCACCTGCAATTAAAACATGTTCGATACTTTTCATTGATACTTTCCTTTTTTTTGTTTTTAGTATAGTATACTTTTATGGATATTTTGACAATAGTACAGTATGCAAGTTACGGTATAGCGCTTTTAGTATTAATTTCACTTCCAATTAGACTTGCTTTGTTTTCAAAAAAAACGGGTAGTTGTTTACTACAACTTCGAAAGACTAAAATGAAATTATTCATTATAGTAATAGCTCTTGCTATAGCTATGCTTGTTGTGTTGCATTTTCGAGCTTTTTCAGTTTTTGTTGCAGGTGTATTGCATGCAACTGCTCTTCTTGCAATTGAAATGGGTGTGCGGGAATATATTAATAGAGCAAAATCTGGAGTGTATGAAAAAGCCCTTGTTGCTGATGGAAAGTTCATCAAAAAAAATGAAGTGGTTCTGCTTCCAACGTTAGAGTATGAAACAGAAAGCAGTAATATTCTTGATATTGTTACCGAAAAAAGAGGTACTATTTCTATATTTTTTGAAACTGTAAATGAAAGAAATGATGCCACCAGTATTGTAAAAACATGGCAGCAAAAATAGGCTAGCTTAGTGCAGTGTAACTACTGAGGCTACTCTTCCATCGTTAGTATATGCTTTGTTTGGATTACTTTCATCAAGGAACGACTGTATTCCAGCATAGTAGGTGTAGTAATACGTACCCTTTGGCAGAGCAAGCTCTAGTTCGTATACTCCATACGATGTTTCTCTTAGTTCGTAGATGAATGGATCCCAGTTTGTGAATGTTCCTGCAAGTCGAATCTTTTGACCTGTTTCACCTTCATACACAAAGCGAATTGTTTTTTGGTTTGTAATTGTTTCTGTAATAGTTGGTCTTTGTAGCGCAATGTTTGAAACTTCTAGGTTTGCGTTTGTGTCGTATACCTTTACTGTATTTAGTGGGTCTGTGCTCCATAATCCATCCATTACAAGTCTATATGAAATGTTGTTAATGTTTTGGGGTATTTCTAATATATAAAATGATACATAGCTTTCGGTATTATTTCCATCTTCATTTTGGCGTACAAGGCGTTTGAATGTATGGATTTTGTTATAGTCTTCAAAGTCGAACGCAATGCCTGTGTATCGTATCGTTGGGCTTGAAGTAAATATAATGTAATTATCAAGTACAACTGGAGCTTTTGGCCTATCTATTGTTTGAAGTAGATTATCGAGAATATATTGTTTCCCTTCAAATTGCGCTAAATCGAGCGAAAAAAGTGGAGATAATAGAAATGGTATTAGTAAATAAATAATTGTTTTTTTCATAACGTATTATTAATATCGGAAAATGAAAAAATAAATTAAGAAAAAATAAAGCCTTTTTAAAAAAAACCGATGATAATATAGTAAAGAAAATAAAATTAGCCTTTTTTATGCAAAAAGTGCTTGTTATAAACTTCATTGTGGGGTAAAATTAGTAAAGAATGCCGGGGATAGAGAATCTTAAAAAATTTGATGATGATATTTCTCAAGTGGGTGATGAAATTGCCATTCGCCAAAAGAATGGTACAACTATGCCCGAAGTGGCTATTCCTGAGAATGTGCCACAAGAAGACGACTCGTACGACTTTGAGTTCGGACTTCCAGAGCCTGAAAAAGACTACGAATTAGATGGTGAATCAAGCGATGATGAAGACTATGGTTCAACTGAAGATATTCTTGCTAGTATTGCTAACGAAAGTAAGCCAGTAGAAGAGCCACTTGATACTGAAGACTTAGATCCAGATATTGCAGCAATGCTTAACAATATTCTTCCTCCCGCTGAAGCTCCTGTAGACTCTATTAACGATATAACACTCGATAATGCGGCCTCGTCGTTTAGCGATGAGATTCCTAATTTAGATTCACTTATTACCCCCGAAAATACATCTGCTTTAAATGATCAAACTATTGATGAACTTATTGGTTCTGCAACCCCTGAAATAATAGACGACTTATCGGGACTAGATAGCCCTCCTGGATTAGACTTAGGACTTGACGACTCAAATCTTACAGAACCTTCTTTAGACGACTTAACAGGCTTAGCCGATTTTGGTTCTCCTGCAGACCCTCTGGGACTTGACTCTGACCTTGAAGCGCCAAGTAGTTCTTTAGACATGGATGATGGCTTTGGCGGTGCAGCTGGTAGCCTAGATATGGATGATGGCTTTGGCGGTGCAGCTGATAGCTTAGACATGGATGATGGCTTTGGCGGTGCAGCTGATAGCTTAGATATGGATGACGGCTTTGGCGATATTCCTAATAGCCTAGACATGGATGACGGTTTTGGTGATTCAACAGCTAGCATGGATATGGGATCCGAGCTAGATATGTCTGCAGGCTCACTAAGTTTGGATGATGATTTTGGTGCAGCTGATGAAAGCCTCTCTATGGGGCCTGATGCTGATTCTGACCCGTTTGCAAGTGCTGGCGATGATTTTGCCCTTGATTTAGATGGTGGTTTTGATACGAGTGGCATGGAAGACTTCGATGCAGAAGATGCTTCATTTGCAGCCGATTTTGATGAAACAAACTTTGAAATTCCTGGGTTCTCTGATGCAGACGCAGCAGACTCAAAAAAAGCTCCTCTTGGTATATTAAAAAAGAAAGAGGAACCAGAGGATTCTGAGCGAACCCATTTAACTGATACAGAATATGAATTATTTAAAAAGAACTTACAAACATATCCTTTAAACTTACGTTTGGCTATTGATAAGGTTGTAGTAAATAATGAATTTACTGACACTGCCATTATGGAAGTTCTTTTTAAGGTTGTTAAAAAGGTTTCAGCAAGAAAGCTTGCAACGCACTTGGAGAAAATGCTTGATATTACTATCAACGTACCTCTTAATTATGAGCGTAGAACAGCAGAACAATATGATGCCTATAAACTATCGATAGAGTACCAATTAAAGAATAGAATTATTCCTGGAGCAATTGCTGCAGTATTATTGAGTACCGTTTTGTATATCTTATTTTATCTCAGTGCTACCTTTATTTACCGACCTATTAGAGCTGAAATGTTGTATAACGATGGATATGCACTAATAGAAAACGACTTGTATGCACAGTCGGAAATAAAGTTTAACGAAGCACTTTCTTATAAAGTAAAAAAGAATTGGTTTTTTAAATACGCTCAAGCGTACCGCGATAAAAATCAATATGAACGGGCGCGAAACATGTATAATCAATTGGTGCTCCGTTTTGATTATGATAAAAAAGCTTCGCTAGAATATGCTCGGATGGAGCTTGACGACTTGGCAAACTACGAAAGAGCTGCAGAAATAACGAGAAGATATATACTCGACCATTATATTAACGATAAAGATGCAATGCTCTTACTAGGTGATATTTATTTAGACTGGGCTAGCGCAACACCACAGGGGCAAGAGAGAGAAGATCGCTTCGAGAGAGCAAGGCTTGAATATGCTACGCTAATGGACTTATATGGTCAAACTGATTTATATCTTTCTAGAATGCTTAGGTATTTTATTCGAACTGATAATTTGCGGGAAGTTTTAACACTTGAATCGTATTTTCTTAGTACAAAAAAAATTGCACTTGAAGCTAACGATCTTGTTGAACTAGGTGGTTACTTACTTGATAAACGATATGGGTATCTTCCTCCTTCAGATGAATACCTTAGAAGTAGCATTGAAAACTTGAGAAAGCTTTTAGACCTTGGGGTTAAAGCAGATGAGACAATTCCTGAAGCTCATTATAATTTAGCACGATATTTTGTACATACAGCTAATGATTCTCAGGCTATTGTTGCCTTAAATAATTCTATTGCAAATTTTGAAGTTGCTAAAAAACAAACTCATGAGCGTACGCTAAAACATGTAGATTCATATAGACTTTTAGGTGAAATTTATGTTTCTAAAGAAGAGTATCTTTTAGCTGAAGAAGACTTTGGAAGTGGTATTCAAGTTTTTGAACAAGCGCAACGAACAACAGGACTTGTTGGAAATGCTAATGTTGGAAAAATTTATGCGAACATGGGAGACTTGGACTACTTTATTTCAGGCGACTTAGATATAGCATTAGAAAACTATTTACATGCAATTGAGAATTTTAACGATATACCTTCTATTCGTTACAAGGTAGGCTATATTCAATATGATAAAGAGCGTTTTTCTGAAGCCCTTAATTCTTTTGTAAAAACTGCATCAGTAGATTCTTCTGATCGAAACTTACTATTGGCATTAGGTAATGTACTTGAAATACGTGACGATGACTCAGCTGCTGTTTCTCATTATGAGCGATTACTTGCAATTTTAAATGCTGACAGAGATCGCTATGGTATATTGTTTCCGCAAGTTCGAACTGACCATGCTGTTATCGTAGACCTATATTTAAAAGTTTCAAACAATTTAGGTGTAGCTCTTGCGAAACTTGCTGATAGAACTGGAAACAGTGCACTGCAAACTGAAGCTGTTGGACATTTTTCAGAATCGCTTAGAGCATGGGATAGCTTAACTCGTAACCAAGAAACCATGGTGCGCTTAGAAGGAAGTAACCTTGCTGAGCAAAATATTAAATATTTGTTGTACCCAATCAGTGAATTTGATCCTGCTATTTATGCGACAATTCCTCGAACCCTTTACGGTGAAGAAGGATTAAAGCAATCTGCGCTAAATTAGAGGACTTATGAAACATACTGAACATAATAATAAATCTGGGATAGTTATACAAAAGGAAGCGAATACTATTCGCAAGGAATTGGTTAGAAAGTCAATTCATCTTGGAGCATGCCTTGTCCCATTTTTTTTAGAACATATGCGCTTTGTTGTTCTTATTGGATTAACAAGCGTTCTTTTCATTTACACAATTGCCGAGTTCTTACGTTTAAAGGGAAAACATATTTTCTTTTTTTCTGCAGTAACTGAAGTTGCCGCACGCAAGAGAGATGAAAATAGGTTTGTGCTAGGTCCTGTTACATTGGCTACAGGGATATTGCTGTCCGCTCTTTTTTTTGATCAAAACTCTGCAGCTATAGCAATCTATGCTCTTGCTTTTGGCGATGGTTTAGCAAGTTTAGCTGGGAAATTATTTGGAAAACATATTATTCCATTTTGTGCCGGCAAAACTTTAGAAGGCAGCTTAACTTGCTTTGGTGCAATATTTTTATCAACACTCTGTGTAACTAATAATGTGGTGATTTCATTACTATTGGCCTTTGTTGGAACTGTAATCGAAGTATTACCCATTAAAGATTTTGATAATATAATAATTCCGCTAGTGCTTGGCTTTGTTGCCCAAGTTTACTTCCACATATAAAAAGAATGTAGCTTTCGTAAGAAAAAGACTGTTCCTATAACTAATGCCAGTAAGCCTATAACAAATATTATAAGAATAGTAGATTGCATAATGATTGCATATCCCATACAAAGGCCAAAAAAACCAATTGATGCATTTCTATAATCTTTGTTCTTTTTGCTTGTTGGAGATAATACCATTGATCCAAATACAATAATTATAAACACAATTCTAATAATTTGAAATAGCGATTCAAACCCGTACGTAGGGGCATATTCAAATGCTATTCTAGTCATATCGATGGGGATAATTACCGCAAAAATAAGTGCTGTAACTGAAATAATACCAAGAAATTTATCAGAGTCTCTAGCTTCTTCTTGTGACACAAGGATTCCTTGAAATAAAATTGAAAGAAGAATTTGAATTTGTCCAAAAAATGACACACTACTAACTGAATTAAAAAATAATGAATATTCACTTTGGTTGGGAAACAAGGGAATACACAAAGCTATGCTTTGAGCAAAGAAACCAATAAGCATTGCAATATAATACAGTATTTCAGGTGACTTTGTTTTTTCAAATGTTACGTAGATGGTAAATCCAACAATAGGAACATATAGTGAAAAAATGCAAAGCGATACTATTCTGTAAATATATGTTTTTTGAGTGAAAAGGGTAAAGAATGAAGAATTATCTTCTGCCGGTATTTCGGCAATAGGTGGTATATATGAGTTCAAAAAGTAGAGAATAAGTTCAATAGTAAAAAAAACTGCTACCAGTGATGATAAAGCAGAGAACCACAATAATAATGTGTTTTGCGTAGAAAGTTTCATACTATAGCATACTCCTATAATAAAATTATGTAAAGATGTTTATAGAAAAAACCGATACATACTATAGAGTTATTTATAATTTAGTTGCTCTCATTGGGGGGATTTATGTTAAAACAAATATTACTTACTGGTACTCTTCTTATCGCTTCATCTATGTTGATGGCTGGCGATGTTGCTGCTTTTGTAGATGAAGGTTTTTCTGCAGATGGCAGTATATATGTGTTTGGTCAATATGGTAGTGTTGATAAGACATGGCAAGGGTATGCAGAAATTTATACTGTAGATATTGCTGAAAATGATTATGTTGATGGAGCAGTATTTAAAACTCCTGCCAGTTCAAAAACTGCAGGAAGTAATGGATATACACTTTATTCAGACTTGCAAAAATCAAATTCAAAATATTTAGAAAGTTTACGTTTAAACACTGTAGATATTGACAATGTGCTTTTTATTAATAATGATTCAAAGAATGCAAACACTAAAATATCTATTACAGACTTTGAAAGTGCCGCAAATGGTAAAGCACAGATGTATTCTGTAACACTTACACCATGGTATTCTGGTAATACTGCTACTTCTCAATCGTCTTTTTATATTTCGATTGAAAAACATGATGAAAATGGAACACTATTAGGAAAACAGGTTATTGGAAATCCTGATATTAAAAGACGTGGTGTAATTGGATATAACTTAGAAAAGATAATTAAGTCTCCCGATGGAGAAAGCTTTATATTTGTGATTGAAAAAACAGTGGCAACTGCCAGTGGGAACTCAATACGCTATATGGTTGAAACCTTAGAGGTTGGAGATTTTTAATATAGATTAGAGGCTATCCAAAAGGGTAGCCTTTTTTTATGTATTTTCAATTTCGCGAAATATTTGAAATACATTTTTACCATCTTCTTCTAAGAATCGTAAAAATACTTGCGTGTTTTTGATTTTTCTTTCTAACCACAAACTTTCCAAATATAATTCTTCTGATGCTTGTAAAAATAAATCAAAATTGTCTATTGTTGTGTCTTTTATAATGCCTTGCAAAAAAAGGTATTTTCCTTCAGGTATTGCACTAAGGTCTTTTGTATCAGCATTAGGATTTTTTATAGAATAACCCATAAACTGTCCATTGAGTAAAAAAAGCTCTTTTTTAGGTTGCATGTCATTGTGCTTAACTTCGCATTGATATGTCCATAGGGACTCTGTTTCAACTATGTTTTGACTTTTATCACTGGTATAACAAAGGTCTCGATATAATGTTAATGTTTGTGTATTGAATTTCATGCTCATAGTATACAAAATTTATAAAAAAATGTCAGTTTTTTTGATAAAATCTTATGAAAATGTAGTGTCGATGTCTATAATAATATATGAAAAAATCTTAGATTTTATAGGAGTTGACTATGAAAAAGAATGTAAGAAGACATCTTCCTTTTGTAATGTATTTACTATTGGTGAGTATTGTGTGTTTATCCCTTTCAATAGGTTCTTGTGCTTTTACTTCTGAAGCAGTTACAATGATAACAGGTGACTATGTGTCCCCACGTTTGGATACATTTATGTTATCTGGTGAAAACAGTGCACAGATTAATTTTACACATGATGTTACTTTTCCCTTGCTAGAATATTACGATCTTGGCACATATACTGGTGAAAATAATAATTTTATTTCAGAAATTGAAGATGGAACATATACAGGTGCTCGTTTACTTGGAAATGTAAGTTTTGAAAAAGAGACAGAAGGTTTTAGAGCATCAGATGAACTACATACGTATCGTTTAACCTTTCCATATAAAACAGAAGCACAGTTACAATATATTCTACTAGGAACAGTAAAAGATAGTATTGGTAGTACTCTTACCTTTACAATTGGTTTTTCAGGCTATAATGCGCGGGTTCCGCATGTTTTGATTTCGGAAGTAAGTACAGAATACTCAAAGCCTAGAACAGAGTTCGTAGAATTATATATTCTTGAAGATGGAAACCTTGCAGGAATAATTTTAGAAAGTGCGAGCGATGGTATTGAAAAGAACTATATTTTTCCTGCTGTAGAGGTAAAAAAAGGCGAGTATGTAGTAGTGCATATGCGCACTATTGAAGAAGGGGCCGTAAATGAACTTGGATCTGATACAAGTTTATCTGTATCTAAACAATCGTCTATTGAGGGTAGAGATTTGTGGATTTCTAGCACCGATACTCGACTTTCAAAAAATGATGTGCTTTTATTAAGAAAAAGATTAAATGGTGAACTACTTGATGCACTTGTGTACACTGATGGAGTAAAAGACTCGTGGCCTAAGGATGAAATGTTTACCTATGTGCAAGAAGCGGTAGAATCAAATGTTTGGCAAGGAGGTTTGGAATCTAGTTCAGCTATAAATATTGAAAAAATTACGAGTACTCGCACACTAAGTCGGCAAAACATCCAAGAAATTGCGGTCGAATTTGATAGTGGTAAAAGAATATTTGAAAACTCAAAAGAAAATTGGATTATTGTAGCATCAAGCAATGCCTCCCCTGGAAAAGATAATTCTACAAATCCTTATGTTCAAAAGTAGTTTTTATTGAAATAACTATAAGTAGTAGGCACTTGCTCATTTTAAGGTTTTTTCGTATACTTAAAAAATGAACAAACGTGCAATTGGAATGATAGTTTTATGTGTGCTTGCAATGAACCTTTGGGCACAAACTACTGAAAAAAATACATTGGATAGGCCTACTGTAGCGCTAGTACTTGCAGGCGGTGGGGCACGTGGTTTTTCACATATTGCATTTATTGAGCTTCTAGATGAACTAGGTATCCCGATAGATATGATTATTGGGACTAGTGCTGGGGCCTTAGTAGGCGGTTTATATAGTGCTGGTTATTCAAGTAGCGAAATTGCAGACGCTATGTTATATTTAGATTGGCCAACACTTTTTAACGATTCTACAACAAGGCCTCTTGAAAGTGGTTTAGGCTCACATAGCTCGCTTTCGAATATTATAAATATACAGTTAAAAGGTGATTTATCCTTAGATTTAGGAAAAGGGCTTTTGACAGGTCAAAATGTGTATAACCGTCTAAAAGCACTTACGGTAAAAATCCCTTCCTACATTCATTTTGATAGTTTAATTACGCCATTTAGAGCAACAACTGTTGACTTACTCTCAGGTGAACTAGTTGTTATTGAGCAAGGCGACCTAGTAGAAGCTATGAGAGCTAGTATGAGCATCCTGCTGTCTTTGAGCCGTTCCCAATAGATGGAAATTTGTATATGGACGGTTTTACTCGGAACAACCTTCCAATACAAGTTGCAAAAGATTTAGGTTATGATATTATTATTGCAGTTGAAATTACAGACAAACTTTTAGATGAAGAAGAAACATTTAATGCAAACCCTCTTGTGGCATTAAATCAAGTTTTAGCACTTCAACAAAATGTTGTTGTTTCTAGAGATTATGAGCTAGCTGATCTTATAATGTATCCCGATATTTACGAATATGGACAAATGGATTATGCTTTAGCGCCCTCTATTTATTCAAAGGGGAAAAAAGAAGCAGAAAAGTATCGAGAAGATTTAGTTGCATTACGAGAAAGAATTTTCCCAGCCTATACTGAAGATAATGGCGAAAATACTGATATTATAACAGAAGTAGATGAGAATGAATCTCATTCATTTTCATTTGTTGTAGAAGAGCACACAGATGTACCTTATATGAGGCAAGCTTCATACGAGGACTTGTCTCCTATTATTATTGAAGACATAGTTATGAAAAATGCTCTTTCAAGTGATGAAAAGATAATTGAAAATGAGTTTGCGAAGATTAAAAATATTCCCTTAGGTGAAAATGCAATTGAATCACTTTTAAAAAAAGCATATAGCACAGGAAATTATACTATGGTGAAGGCTCGTATCGACAAGAGGTATGATAAAACCATATTAGAACTCGATTTATATCAAAAAGATCGTCAGGTTGTGCATATAGGCGCCGCTGGAACATTTGAAGGAAGTCTTTCAAAGTCATCAACTTGGGCAATAAATCTTACAACAGTAGCACAATTTAGGAACTTAAATGATGCAGGTGGTGTTGTTTCTTTAGAAGGATCGTTTTTAAATGATACAGGTTTTGAATTAATGTATTTTCAACCAGTTAGTGAAAAAACCTTTTTAAGAACAACGGCAAATATAATTAGTACTCTTGATGTCGTGAGTTCTGGCTTTTCTAATAATGAAGTATCAGGCTCACAGTTTCGAGAAGCCTCTTTTCTATTTGGATGCGGAGTTTTTTTTAATTTACAGCATAAACTATACAATGAAATAGGCTTGCACTGGGTAGATGCTACACAAGCGCACACTGTGCAAATAGACACCTATGAACATAAAGACCCGATTGATTTATCATATGCATTTGATTTTTCATCTCGTTACACCTTTAGTACATTAAATTATTCAATATTTCCTACGAAGGGTTTTTATAATGACTTGCATGCAGTGGGCGTTATGCCCATTTTTAATAAAGATGCTCCTATCATTTTCGATGTTTTATCTACCGATTTTGTAATAGCAATTCCGTTTAGTCAAAATGTTAGTATGGTTCTCAATGGCTTTATGGGGACAAATGTCTCTGAAGGACTAGAGTTTAATCGTGAGCTAATTACAAAATACGGGTTTACAACCTATGATAGACTCTTTTTCCCTCATGTGATGCAGCGATATAAATTTGGTATACATAAACTAGCTATGAAGGTTGATTTTCAGTTTCAACCAAAAAGTCAGTTAACAATATTAGGCGGGCAGTTTTTTGCTGGCTTTGGAGTTGCTGCAGGTGATGTGTGGAGTAACTATGCTTCATTTGTAACTTTAGAAAGCTTAGATTGGCAAGTATCTGCTTTGACAGGTTTGCGTATAAAAGATACTGTTGGAGTATCATTGAGATTAGGGGCTGGTAGCGTTAATAGTGAGGTTGCTCCGTTTGTATCTTTAGATTTTATGGTAAAACATTATTAGGATTATTATGAATAGTGAAAATTTTATTAACTTTGAACAAGTAACATTTGCGTATCCTTCTGAAAATGAAGAAGACAAAAAAAATATTTTTCAAAATTTTAGTGCAACTTTACCTGGTGGTTTTGTTTGCTTAGTTGGCCCCAATGGAAGTGGGAAATCTACTTTTATGTTATTAGCTGCAGGAAGACTGCCAGCGAGTGAAGGTAGTATTACGCTTTTTAATGAAAATCTTGCTTCTAAAACAGAAGAACAGCGAAATCTTAGTGCTTCTATTATTTATCAAAATATGGAATTTGAAACGACGGATGTAACAGGCAATGTTTTAGAAGAAGTTTGGCAAAAAGGGCAAAATGAAAAACAGCATAAAACAATAATGCTTGATGAAGTAATAAACGTTTTTGAATTAGAAAACATTCTAAATCGTCCTTTAAATGCTTTATCAAAAGGTGAAATGCAGCGAACATTATTGGCTTTTTCTGTTCTCTATGGATCTCGTTCAATTTTTATGGATGAACCGCTTTTTGCTATGGAAGCGCACCAAAAAGAAAAAGCATTAGAATTCTTAAAACGCTATAGCAGTACTAATGGTATTCCAATTTATGTTTCTTTACATGAGCTAGAATTAAGTAGAAAGTATGCAGATAATATTTTGTTGTTTTATCCAAATAGGGATATTGATTTTGGTACGCCAAGTGAGATTCTTGAAAAAGAAGCATTAGAAAAAGCCTACGGAATTCCAGCAACAATGCTAAAGGATGCAGAAAGCTTAAACAGAAAAATATTGTTGGAACAAGAGGAAGCTAAGTCAATTAATAATTAGTAATTGCTAATTATTAATTGGATACGTCTCGTCTTGTACGTACTTCTCGTACATTTCTTGCGAAACACCTTGATTTTTTATTATTTCTGAATAAAAGTTTCCGCTTTTTTTTATGGTTCTCTTTTGGGTTTCATAATCAATGTGCACAATTCCAAAGCGAGGCTCTTCACCTTCTGCCCATTCAAAATTGTCCATAAAAGACCAGTGGTAATAGCGCTCTATAGGGAGCTTTGATTCACTTATTACTTTTAGATGCTCATAAATATAGCGGCTTCTAAATGCATCGTTATTGTCACAAGTTCCGTTTTCAGTTACCCAAATAGGAGCAACGTATTTATTGTAAAGATCTTCACTAATGTCAATAATTCCTTGAGGATAGACCTCCCATCCTAAATCATTAAGAGGTGCGTTTTCAAACACAGATTGTTTTCCTGTAACAATTGCATCTCGAGTATAATAGTTT
>CAYJLQ010000026.1:0-13458 GCA_964370725.1 uncultured Treponemataceae bacterium | reverse complement strand
CATCAGGAGCTCAAATTATGTCAGGAATTCGATTAAACCAACAATTTAATGGAACACACTATAACGACACAACAAGGCTATTGGGCGATTATGGCTCAACTCTATATGTAATTGAAAAAACAACGTAAGGATGCGCCTCTACGGAGGTGATTTTATAAGGAGAAAAGATGAGTGATGTAGCACAAATTAAAAAGAATAGACTCTTTTTTGGATTAGGAACAGTTGGAAGGGATATGGCTTACTCAATTGTAAGTATGTATCTTATATTTTATTACACAGACATTATGAATTTATCAAATTCTGCAATAGGCTGGATAACAGGATTTATGTTTGCTTTTCGCATTTTTGATGCACTAAATGATCCAATTATGGGAACTATTGTTGATAATACTAAAACACGATGGGGAAAATTTAAACCGTACATTGGGCTTGGAGCCTTTACTTCAGGTGTGTTAACAATTATTCTTTTTACCGACTTTGGATTGGAAGAAACTGGACTTATTGCTCTTTTTGCCATTGTGTATTTATTTTGGGGAATTAGCTTTACCGTTAATGATATTTCTTACTGGTCTATGATGCCTACACTTTCAAAGGATCAAAAAGAGCGAGAAAAAATTGGGTCGTTTGCGCGCATTTGTGCAAACATTGGTCTTTTTAGTGTTGTAGTTGGAATTACACCTATTACAAACGCTTTAGGACAAACATTTGGCAGTATGAAAACTGCCTATACTGTGTTTGCACTTGGTATAGTTGCTCTTTTATGGGGATTCCAGTTATTTACTCTTCTTGGGGTAAAAGAAGAGAAAATGCACAAGGCTCCTGAAAAAACAGACTTAAAAGGAATGTTAAAAGCTCTTTTTAAAAATGATCAATTGCTAGTAACAGCAGTGGCAATGGCACTTTTTATGATTGGTTATAATATTACAACAATATTTGGACTTCACTACTTTAAGTACATTTTTGGGGATGAATCAATGTACTCAATTTTTGCCCTTGTATTAGGAGTTGCTCAGTTATCTGCTCTTTCTGTTTTTCCTTTGTTTTCAAAAAAGTTTACTCGAAAACAGCTATATATGTATTCAACTGTTTTAGTTATGGTTGGATATTTAATTTTCTTTTTCTCTCCACAAAGCATCGCCTACATTATTGTTGCAGGGCTTTGCATCTTTTTTGCTCAAGCCTTTATTCAATTACTAATGCTAGTTTTCCTTGCAGACACTATTGAATACGGAGAATGGAAATTAGGAAAAAGAAATGAATCTATTAGCTTTGCTGTACAACCTTTTATAAATAAGATGGGCGGAGCAGTTGGCTCAGGAGTTTTGGGTATTACGGTAATTTTATCTGGGATGAATTCTGCTACATCTGCTGCAGACATTTCAGCATCTGGCGTTTTATTAGTAAAAACAGTAATGCTATTGGTTCCTTTAGTTATTATAGCAATTAGCTTTCTTATCTATGCTAAAAAGTTTAAAATTGATAAAGAATTTTATGATCAAATTTTACAAGACTTAGAAAAGAAAAAAGCGTGATAATGTCACAGTGTTTTTAAGTAACTTTAATACATAAACGTACTTGCTTGACAAAAGAAACTGTAATAAGTATACTTAAAAACAAGTTGTTATAACACAAACATATTTTACATCATGGAGAAAAAAAATGAAAAAACTTATTGGCGCTATCGTACTAGGCATTGTTGCACTTTGTGCAATAGGTTGTTCAAACTCAAAAAAAAATGAAAACGTTTTGCGCGTTGGTATGGACTTAAAATTCCCTCCTTTTTCATACATAGGAGATGATGGTAAAGCAGCAGGATTTGAGCCACTTATTTCAAAAGCGTTTGCTGAATACCTTGGAATGGAAGTTGAAATTGTAAATACAGACTTTTCTGTACTTATCCCTGCTCTTGATACAGGCGATGTGGATATTCTAATTGCCGATATGTCTAGAACAGATGAGAGAGCTCAAAAAGCGGATTTTTCTACTGCATACAGATACTCTCATACACCTGCTTTGGTAAACAAAGAATTTGCTCTTAAACATAATATTACAAATGATATGAGTGAAGCAGATTTTTTTGCTATAGAAGATGCAAACTTTGTAGGCCTATCTGGAACAAAAGGGGTTTACTATCCTCAACAATTTGGAGTTACTGTTACTGAAGTTACTGAAATTGGAACAGGATTAATTGAAATCTCAAATGGAATTGCTGATATATTAGTCGCATCAGATGAAGTATTTGGCTTTCACGCAGCAGACCCAGAAAACACCATAGTGTATACAGGAATTACCGATGTAGTAGGTTCTTGCTTTGTTGTAAAAAAAGGAAACCAAGAGCTACTTGATAAAGCAAATGCTTTTGTAAAAACAATGTATGAAGATGGCGGATTTTATGATTCAATTAGAGCTGAATGGGATCCAATTGTAGGCGATTTTTTACAAAATCAAAACCTAGGACTTGATTATATAATTCATCCTACAAGCAACTAAAATTTAACTATCAATAAGGATCGTATGAGGAACAAATTTGACTCATTGCAATATATATTAGTGGTTCTCGTTTTTACTGCAGTAATTGGTATAGCCCTTGGGTTTACCATCGATGAGCCACGTTACGACCTGATCTTTGCAAGCAAAGGGTTATTAATGACAAGTTTTATCAATACAATTTGGATAAGCCTTGTCACCCTTTTAGGAGCTTTAGTTATTGGGTTTGCATTATTTGTAATGCTTCGCTCAAAAATTACTATTATTAGAGCTATTGCTGAAGTTTTTAATGAAATTGTAATGGGTACGCCCTTACTGGTTATGATCTTTTTAGTAGTCTACCCACTAGGGCAAGTAATTAACATAAACAACAAGCTGTTTTTAGGTGTTCTTGCAATGATTTTTTATAATAGTCCCTATGTTGCCAATGCATACGAAACAACTGCAGCAGTTGTAACACCTGAGCAATACATAGTAATGGATCTATATCAATTTAAGTGGTATCAAAAATATCTTTATGTTATATTTCCTCAAATGATTAAGCCCTTTATTCCATCACTCGTAAACAATCTTTCAAGTGTAATAAAAGGGTCAGCCTTGTTAAATATTATCTCAGTTGGAGAAATTACTTACATGACAACTGTAATTTCCAACAGGAACTATGCTGTTATTGAAGGTTATTATATTATGTGGCTTATGTACTTAGTTATGACTATTCCACTTTCACTATTAGCAAAATACATTGGAAAGAAGGCAAGCAAATGAAACTATATGTAAACACTCTTTCTAAAACGTATGGAGACAGCGAAGTATTAAAAAATATTTCGCTTAACATTGAAAACGTTGCTTCTATAGGAATAATTGGGGAATCAGGATGTGGCAAGTCTACACTACTCCGTCAGCTTGCTGGTATTGAAAACCCAGAGCAGGGAGAAATTCAAATTAATGGAACATCACCTATTCTAGAAAAAGATGTTTTTCAAAAGAAAATTGGAGTAGTTTTTCAAACGCATAATCTATTTCCGCATTTTACTATAAAAGAAAATATCACATTTATTTTGCACACAATTAAAAAACGAAGTAAAAAATTTGCAAAAGCCAAAGCTAAAGAACTATTAAATCAATTACACATTGATGGAGAGGCAAACAAAAAACCAAGAGAGGTCTCAGGGGGGCAAGCACAAAGAGCTTCTATTGCTAGAGCTTTATGCACCGACCCCGAACTTATTTTTCTTGATGAGCCAACGGCTGCATTAGACCCTGTTTTAACTGATGAAGTATTAAAAGCAGTAAAAGAATTAAAAAGTGACGGTAGAGAGTTTATTTTTGTGACACACGAAATTGCATTTTTAAAAGAGTTTGCCGACTATGTAATATTCTTAAAAAACGGTGAAGTATGTGAGGCAGGCGATAAGTCTTGCTTAATTTCTCCTAAAACACAAGAGCTTCGTGATTTCTTAAAAATTTATTAACTATTCACGGTTTATTTTTTCCAGTATGCTCGTGTAAAGAAAATAATCATGGTATATAATTCTAATCGTCCTGCAATCATAGCAAAAGAAAACCATAGCTTAGCAGCAGGATGAAAAAAAGCATAGTTCCCAACAGGTCCTACAGCCCCAAAACCAGGTCCAATATTTCCAACAAGAGCAAGCCCCGCAGTATACGATGTAATTAAGTCTGCCCCATTAAGAGCTGCAACTAGCGCAGTAATTACTACAAGGGTAAAATATAAACAAATAAAGCCTGCAACACTGTACACTATATCTTTTCGCCCTGCTCTATCATTTAGTTGAATACTAAAAATTCCATGAGGATGAAGCATTCTTTTTATTTCTATTCCGAGCTGTTTTGAAATAATAACCCAGCGAAGAACTTTTATACTACCCCCTGTAGACCCTGTACAGCCTCCAACAAACATCAAGAAGAAAATGATCATTTGCGCAAAAGGATGCCATAGAGAATAATCTGCCGTCACAAAGCCTGTGGTTGTTGTGATAGAAACAACTTGAAAAGAGGCATAACGCAAAGCCTCTGCAATAGAACCATATGTTGGAAAAATAAAAATAGCAATTCCAATTGTTGCAACAGCTACAATTGTTAAATATGCTTTAAGTTCTGTATTCCTTAAAAACTCTCCACCATTACCAATAATGAGATGATAATATAGACTAAAGTTTACACCTGCTAAAAGCATAAAAATAGTAATAATCCAGTCAATAGAAGCCGAGTTGTAGCCTCCAACACTAGCATTAAGAGAGCTAAACCCACCTGTTCCTAATGTTGCAAAAGTATGTCCAATTGCATCGATAAAATCCATTCCTGCTACCATGAGAAGAATAGTTTGAATCACTGTAAAGGCCAAATAAATAAACCACAAAATTTTTGCAGTCATAGTTATCTTTGGAGTTATTTTACCTTTTTCGGGTCCTGTTGTTTCTGCCTTTATAAGTTGAAATCCACCAACCCCTAAAAGGGGTAGCAAGGCTACTGTTAAAGCAACAATACCCATACCTCCAAGCCAATGCATTTGCATACGCCATAAATTTATTGACCGCGGAAGACTTTGTATTTCAGTAAGAATTGAAGCTCCTGTAGTTGTATATCCCGAGGCGCTTTCAAAAAAAGCATCTGCAAAAGAAGGAATATAACCTGAAATCATAAAAGGGATAGCACCTAATAAACTTGCAAATGTCCAAGAAAGAGCAACTGCTACAAAGCCACTTCTAAGTGACAATTTAAACTTCTGTTTTCTTGTTGCCAGTAATACTATTGCACCAAAAATCCAGCAAAAAAGAATTGGTAAAGCAAAGGCGTTGATTACATCAGTTTCTCCAGCATAGTGTGCAACCCCTAGAGGTAGAAACATCGTAAAGGCAATAATCATAAGAAGCATAGAAATGAGGCGTAATAAAGAAATTGTTCTCAACTTCCTACCCCAAACACGCCAAGCACGTCAAAAATATTTTCAGGTTGAACTAAGAATACTAAAACATCACCCGCATTAAATGTTGCATCTCCAGAAGGTATAGAAAATCTCTCTTTTCCCTTTTCTTTTACAAGAAGCACTATAAAAGCAGAAAGGTCAGAAAAATCGCTAAGTTTTGACCCAATAATTGGACACTCTTCTGGAAGCACAATTTCTATTATTTCCAACTTTCCATCAGTTACCGTATGAATACCTGTAACACTTTTTCCACGTAGATGAGTAAGAATACTATCAATTACAGCATCCTTAATAGGAATAGCAACATCAATTCCTATATCGCGTCCAATTGCAGCATAGTTTCCGCTTTGCACAAGGCAAACTGTTTTACTTACGCCTAAAGTTTTCATATATGCAGAAGCTATCATGTTTAGTTCATGATTTCTTGTTGCTGTTATTACAAGGTCAAAAGAACTTAAATTTTCTTCTTCAATAAAACTTTCATCAGTAATATCTGCTTGGAAAACATTGGCCATTGGAAAACGAGCGGAGGCTTCTTTTGCCCTTTCTTTATCTGAATCAATAATAAAAAAATCACTGCTAATTTTTTTTCGCATACCAAAAACTTCCCGTTTATCAGAAAGCCTATTGTTCAATAGCTGTTCTGCAACTATTGTTCCAATTTTTCCTGCACCAACGAGAGCGATTTTTTTTATAACTTCAATCTCTGTCCCACATAAATCTAATATTTTTGAAAGCTCGTCTTTATGAACAAGTACACCAATACGGTCTCCCGGTTGTAAAACTGCTGCTCCAGACGGGAAAAAACTTTTCCCATCTTTTTCAATAAAAGCAAATAAAAATGGAGTTTCAGTATTTTTTCTAACGTCTAAAACAGTTGAGCCGGCAAAAGAACTGCCTTCTTCAATGTAAACTGAGGTTAACTCATAATCTGAGTCTTCAAACTCTACAACATCGGTAATGGCTCCATGCTCTACAGCGGTAACAATTTCACTAGCAGCTTCTAAGTCTGGATGAACCATAAAGTCTATACCATATGTTTTTCGTTTTGACTGTTCCGATGTGTAATAATATTCGTAATTTCTTACACGCGCAATTTTTAATACTTCGGGGTATACAGATTCAACCAAAGAGCACGTTATCATATTTAGTTCATCTGAGTCGGTAACAGCAACAATAGCATCAGCCTTTGCAATACCTGCAG
This sequence comes from uncultured Treponemataceae bacterium, assembly GCA_964370725.1. GTDB lineage: Bacteria > Spirochaetota > Spirochaetia > Treponematales > Treponemataceae > CAYJFX01. Next base: position 6,820 of record CAYJLQ010000026.1, on the reverse strand, counting down.
CTTCTAAAGTTGCAAGGCTATTCCCAGAAGCTTGCATAACCATACAATCAAGTCGGTTTGAAGCATGCCTAACTATTTCTTCGTTATTATCAATGAGTACTACATCGTTTCTTTCAGTAATTAAACGTCGTGCAAGCCTTGTTCCTGTAAAACCTGCCCCGACTATAATAATTTTCATTTTATCACAATCCTATTATGCTTAAACAATATGACAAAAAAGCAATAACTTTTAACAATCTTAATTAAGCAAAAAGTCTTCTAACAGTATGCAACCTTATTTGATTTCTGTCAAGCATATAAAATGTTTATTCAACTAAAGTATTTTCTTAGCTAAACACACTACATAGCCGATATTTAATATATGGACAAAAAATATCTTATACTAACTATAACACTTATCACCATGTGTTTGTTACACATTTTTTCACAAGAAGAAAAAGCTAGTACACCAACCATTTCTTATGAGGGAACTGGATCATATTGGATGGTTGAGCGCTCAGACTTGCGCCGATACGATAATGGTCGATACACAGGATTAATGCAACGAGAAGTAAGATCTTTTGTTCATCCAATAAGTGCGCCACCTAAAAAGGATTTAAATGGCGATATTATATTAATAGCCTCTAAAAATGCGGGCATTGGTTCTTGGTTTGATGGAAGTTTTTTTGTGTCAGAAAAAACACTTTCAAACCAACAGCAAACAGCGCTTGGATTAAGTGGAGCTATTCCTGCAACTTTTTTTATTTCCCCCGATGGAATGCTACTGCCAATACAAGACAATGGATTTCCCTCTTTTAGAAGTTTCCCAGCTTTTCCACAAGAAGAGCTAAAACCAGGAGATACATGGACAGCTGAAGCAATTCGCTCTGTGGATCCACTCAATAAAGGGGCGTATACAAAACTACCCATGAATGTTCAGTATACTTTTGTTGGAGAAGAAGAATACCTAGGAGAAGAAGTTTTTAGAATAAAAGCTCAGTGGGCAACCCGATATGGACAATCAAACTGGGACTTTGATGGAGATTCACAGCTAATACAAGCAATGGGATCTCACAAAGCAAATATTATTGTTCTAAAAGACACTGGGGCTGCCATTTTAATCCAAGATAGCGTAGATGAAACATTCAAATATGCTAATGGGCAAACAGTTCAATTTAAGGGAAACATTAACCTCTTTACTGAATTTCCCCCGTCTGTAAACACAGAAGAAATACTCCCCTCGCTTGGAAAAATTGCAAGCATTGCTCCTAATACAAATATTCAGCAAACAAATACTGATTATGATTATTCTTCTGTGACTCCTGCAACAGAAAGTTTTTCGGAAACAGACTTGCCTAATGCATACATTCCTCAAGAAAATAATAACGAAAAAGAAATAGATGCAAGTGGATTACCTCTAGCACCAGAATTAACAACAAACAATATGCTCGTAGAAAAAACACCAGCAGGGCTAAGACTCTCTATTCGAAATATCCAATTTTTACCTGACAGTGCAGAGTTTGCGCCCGAAGAAAGTAGCCGCCTAGATATGATAGCAGAGACATTGGCTTCTATACCAGGTGCACAATTTTTAGTGGAAGGACATAGTGCCTCGGTTGGAAACCCGAGGGGAGAAAAACAACTTTCTATTGAGCGTGCACAAAAAATAGTTGAAGAATTGTCCTTGAGAGGAATTAAAAAGGATCAGTTCATAACAAATGGGTTTGGATCAGAGCGCCCTATCGCATCAAATGATAGCTTCGAAGGAAGAGAAGCAAATAGGCGTGTAGAAATTACTATATTAGAATAATATAGTAATTTTATTCCTCTGGCTGTTTACAAAACTTTGTTATATCGTTATAGTTTAAATATGAAAAATAAAGATTTTTTTAAAGGTTCCTTAGCCAAAATATTTATTCTTTTATTAATTATATTAGTTACAGTGCTTCCACCTCTTTTACTTATCATCCTGGAAGCTTCTGCTCCACTTCTTATTGGCTCATTATTTATAGACAGTATACTCTTGTTTTGTATCTACAATGCATTTATAACTCGACCTCTTAACAGATTAAATAGATATCTTAGCGAAATTAATAAAAATGATTTGAGCCCACGTTGTAACGTAGGAGTTTCAACTTCTTTACTAATCGAAGCAGAAACATCTCTTAATAAAACCATATTAAGCAATTTAAATGACTTAATTGAAAATGTAAAAGCTGCAGTAGTTAACGCTCAAGATTCATCAAATGTCTTCTTAACTGAAGTACAAAAAGCCATTACCAATGCTTCAAGAATCTCATTAGGAGCTGATTTTATTGGCTCTAGAGTAATAAACCTTGAAGAACTTTTAAATGCTTCGTTACAAGAAAACAATATTGTTCAAGAAAATATTTTAGAATATGGTACCTTCATGGATAAGCAAGTTAATTCAATTGCTCAAACAGGGGAACTAATAGAAGAAATAACAGCAAGATTAAACGAGTTTTTAGAAGGTCTTTCTGAAAAAAAAGAAAAATCAAAGCAGCTTGATGCACTCACCCAAGAATCTGCAAGCACTGTTGAGCAAACTATTGATGCCGTAACAAAAATTTCAGAAAATATTGGAATTATAAAAGATACTATAACTATTGTTGCGTCTGTTGCAGCTCAAACAAATCTTTTGGCAATGAACGCTTCCATAGAGGCTGCTCATGCTGGTGATGCGGGACGAGGATTTGCAGTAGTTGCAGATGAAATTCGAAGCTTAGCAGAAAAAACAGCTGTACAAGTTCAAACTATTACTAGCTCTCTTGTAGGCATGAATGATTTAATTTCGCAAGCGGTGGACCACACAAATTTAACTGGTGTTGCATTTGAAAAAATCCATACTGGTGTTTCAGAAGTTGTAGATATTTTTGACTCAGTTATTGAATACTATGGTGAACTAGGTGAAAAAAATAGAACTATTCATGACAGCTTTGTAAAGATACGAAAAACCGAAGACGAAATCTCAGAAAGAATGCAAATTATTCAAACTAAGGTAACTTCAAATATTGAACACTTAGAAGGAATCCACGACAGCACAGAAAAAATTCGAGACATATTAAAGAGAAACACAGAAGAAGCATTACATCTTAGCCATGTGCAAGCACCAATTTACGCAAATGCTGTTTACAATGGAAAAAAACTAGAACAAATACGGAAATTTATAGATGTTTTTCACTTGGCAGACACACCATACGATATGTGGAAATCTGATAAAACCGAATTGCATGCCATTTTGGAAGCAATTTTTAACCACCTTGACTGGACAGTAAAAGTATTAGACTTTTTGCATGGTAAATCCAATGATGTACTTCCCTACATCCCTGAAAAAACAACCGATTTCTCAAAATGGTTATATGGCAAAGAAGGAAAAGCTTGCTCTGACCATCCAGCCTATGCAAAAATAATAGCACACGACAAAACAATACATGAAAAAGCTAAGCTTGTAGAAATGCTAACTATAGCAGAAAAAGAGCAAGAAGCCACAATTGAGTTTTCTGAGCTTTTGGAATATTCACGAGAAATGGTTGTTTTATTAAATGAGTTAAAAATTCATATTATCAAACGCTCTATTAATCCTGAATCAACATTATACACTGAGTCCTACACTGAAGTTGACCCTGGTTATAATAAAGATAATACAAAAACAACAGCTCTTCTACAAACTGATGAAAGTATAACATCTATTCAAGAGTTTCCAATTCAAGGTAGAGACGAAGATATAATTTTTTCTGAAAGTACCGATGATTTTGAGATTTTAGATGAATTAGAAGAGCTTGAAGACTTGGAAGATATTGATTAATTTAACAATCTAATTCTAAGCCATCATAAGCAGGAAAAACACTTGCCCCTGTTGGTGCATTTTCTTTTATCCATTTTTCAATTTTTACATGCGAAAAGTCGTGGCTAATATGAGTAAACCACGTATATTTAGCTCCAATTTTTTTCGAACACTCTAAACTTTCACGAAAACAAAAATGCGTTGAGTGTTCCTTTTCACGAAGACTATCGATAACACAATGCTCAACATCTTTTATCAGCGCTATTGAATCTTCACTAATAAAATTGCAGTCGGTAATATATGCAAAAGATTTTTTTGTTATAGTATCAGTTATTTTCCAGCCACAGGCGTTTAAACATCCATGTTTAATGGGAACTGGCACTATTTCTAAACAACCCATTCTTAACGGATTACTAGTAGAATAGCTATCAATACATACTAGCTCTAAATTTGGCTTCCCTCCTCCCTCAACTGTAGGAGTAAACACGTAATCAAAGCGGTTTTTAATATCATTAAGAGTATCTTTATTACTAAATATTTGAAGAGGATCTTTTTTTTCAGAAGACTTGGTAACTTTTTTAGGATTCCATGTATGAGAAAATATACGCAAATCGTCAAGACCGTGCACATGGTCGGCATGCGAGTGTGTTATTAAAACTGCATTCGCTTTTGTAAGCCCAAATCGTAATGCTTGAAGGCGAAACTCAGGTGAAACATCGATAATTATTGTTGTACCGTCGCTTCCATAAACAAAAGCTTCCGTTCTATTTCTGTTATCACGACTGTCTTCAGATTTACAAACAGCACATTCGCATCCAACTACGGGAATTCCATGACTAGTTCCCGTACCTGCTAAAATTATTTTCATTTTCTCTCGCTATTGATTTGTGTATTGTTCAACAACTTCTTCAACATATTCAAGCGTGATATTTGCTGTTTTAAACATAGCTTCGCTTTCTGCTCCAGCATGATATTTCTTTTCACACACAACGCGAGTAATACCACAATTTATTATTAACATTGCACATGTTCTACAAGGTGTCATTTTGCAATACACGGTCGCACCTGCAAGTGGAATGCCATGGCGGGCAGCTTGGCAAATAGCGTTCTGTTCAGCATGAACGGTTCTCACACAGTGATTTGTTTCACTACCATCTTCGTGTACCATCTTTTTCATTTGGTGGCCAACATCATCGCAATGAGGAAAACCTACTGGGGAACCTACATATCCTGTTACCAATATCTGATTATCGCGTGCAATAACACAGCCTGACTTACCTCTATCACAGGTTGCCCTTTTTGCAATTGTACGGGCAACTTCCATAAAGTATTCGTCCCATGTTGGTCTTTTTTCTTGCTCACTCATTTTTTTCTCCTATTTAAAAGCTTTTTTAATTTGATCTATTTCATCTCGTAAAAGTGCTGCTTCTTCAAACTCTAATCTTTCTGCATGTTCGTGCATTTGTTTTTCCATAAATTTCAAGAGCTTTTTGCGCTGAGCTGGTATAAACATGTTTGTTGCATCCTTTATAACAGAAAGCTCTGTAAAAACAGCTTCTTTTTTCTCTTCGTTTTGGCGCACTAAAATATCTTCTATTGCTTTTGCAACAGTTGCAGGCGTTATACCATGTTTTTCATTATACTCTTCTTGTATTTTACGTCTGCGCTGTGTTTCTTCTATTGCCTCTTTCATAGCAGGACTCATTTTATCGGCGTACATTACAACGCGCCCTTCACTGTTTCTGGCTGCCCGTCCTATAATTTGAACCAAACTTGTTGTGGAACGTAAAAAACCAATTTTGTCGGCATCCAAAATAGCAATAAACGATACTTCTGGAAGGTCTATTCCTTCTCTTAAAAGGTTAATTCCGACAAGCACATCGAACTCACCAGCTCTCAAGCCTTTTAAAATTTCAACACGTTCAATGGTTTCAACTTCAGAGTGAATATATTTTACCTTGAGATTTAATTCATCAAGATAGTCGGTTAAGTCTTCTGCCATTTTTTTAGTGAGTGTAAGAATAAGGCTTCTCTCATTTCTGTCTATGCGTTTTTTTACCTCTAAATAAATATCTTGCATTTGCCCTTCGCTAGGGCGAACTTCTACCAGTGGATCTAAAAGCCCCGTAGGTCGAATAAGCTGCTCAACTACTCGAACACTTTTTTCTAGTTCCATATCTTTAGGCGTTGCAGAAACATAGAGAGTTTGGTTCAATTTTTCTTCAAATTCTGCAAAGCGTAAAGGCCTGTTATCCAAGGCACTTGGAAGCCTAAAGCCAAAGTTCACAAGATTTGTTTTTCTGCTTTTATCGCCTTCGTACATAGCACCAATTTGAGACAGCGTAACATGAGATTCATCAACAATGCATAAAAAATCATCGGGGAAATAGTGTAAAAGTGTTGCAGGAGGTTGGCCAGATGTGCGCCCCGTAATTGGTCCTGAATAGTTTTCTATACCAGGGCAGTAACCCATTTCGCTCATCATTTCAAGGTCGTATGTAGTGCGAGTTTTTAAACGTTCTGCTTCCATAATTTTTCCAGTACTTTGAAAAAACTCAACTTGCGTTTCAAGCTCATTTTTTATTCTATCATGGGCTTCTTTAATCATTTCAGGGGGAACAATAAAGTGTTTTGCAGGATATAGCATTAGCTCGTCCATGTCTTCTCGAATATCGCCAGAAATAGGGTCAAAACGGCGGATTCGTACAACTTCTTCCCAGTCTAATTCTATGCGATACGCTTCATGCATGTATGCAGGGAATATTTCCAATACATCGCCACGTATTCTAAAGTTTCCTCTTTCTAAAATTGCATCGTTTCGGTCATACTGAAGGCTTACTAATTTTCGAGCAAATTTTTCAGGGGTAAGCGTTTCGCCCTTTTCAATATGAATACTCATATCTCGGTATATTTCTGGCATACCAAGACCATAAATACAAGAAACAGTCGCAATTACAATAACATCGCGCCTTTCCACTAATGAATATGTTGCACTAAGTCGTAAACGGTCAATTTCGTCATTTATTGATGCATCTT
>CAYJLQ010000025.1:7528-13719 GCA_964370725.1 uncultured Treponemataceae bacterium | reverse complement strand
GATCCAGCTTATTTGAGTGCAGATGTAATTTCTTCTGCAGCAGATAAAATTATGGAAAGCTTCGGCTTATAAAGCAGCGTTTTTATGTCAGATTTTGTTTTTAAGTTATCACCGAACATCGTTTTAGGTGCGTATTCCTCAAGCCGACTAGGCCAATTTGCAAAAGAATGGGGCACTCGCTTTATGCTTTTAATTGACCCAGTTTTAACTGAGTTCGGAATAACGGAAAAAATCACATCTGCTTTGCATGAACGCAGCATTGATTTTTTTGTTTACGATGAAATTCCTCCAGCTCCTGATGCGAACGTAATACAACAAATTTTTACGTTAGGAAAAGAAGCTCATATTCATGGAATAATTTCAGTAGGCGGAACAAAAATCAATAACATAGCGAGAAGTGCTGCTGCTTTATTTCACGAAATACATGATATTTACGATTTTGTTGATGGTATGTCTCCAACAACAGGAGCTCTTCCTGTAATTTGCGTACCAACAACATTATGCGACCCCTTTATATTTTCAGACAGAACCCCACTAATTGATGGGAGAAGTCGACAAGTAAAAATGTTAAAGATGCAATCAGGTTTGTGCCGACTTGCTGTTTTTGACCCAACACTCACAGTTTCTTTTACAGAAAGCCAAAGAACTGCTATGCTTTTACATATGTTGTGCATCGCTATAGAAGCATATACATCTCAGCGTGCGAATTTCTTTTCTGATAGTTTAGTTGAAAAAGCTCTAGAATTATTAAGCACTGTTATTGACAGCGATCAAAACGAATCCTCAACATCTTCTAGAGAAGTTTTATCATTACAAGCTTCTAGCATGATTTCTTTAGCTGCTGCTTCAAGTTCAATAGGCATTGGATCAGGTATAAGTTTAACTATCAATGCGCGTCAAAAAATTTCACGTTCTTTAACATCGGCTATACTCTTACCGTACATAATTGAAGAAGTTTCACGATACAAAACAGAACGCGTAGCAAAAATTGCTCGTTATTTAAAAGTCGCACCTATAGATTCTCCAAACGATGAAGCAATTGCAGCTTTATCAGAAACTATCCGAAGCAAAATTGCTGTAACAAACTTACCAGCACGACTTAAAGATCTTTCAATAACAATGGAACAACTAGCTCTTGTAGCAGAAAACACAGAACAACTTGCAGGAACATTTTCTTTTTCACGCTCTATGTCTTCTGATGATGTTTTTGAAATTATAAAAAACGCATTCTAATACCATGATAGAACCAGACAAGCTTTTTCAATTAAAACCAGGCTTTCGCAGAAGAAAAATAGCGCTATGCTTTGGCGCACTAGAGCGCCATATAACAGGCATTGACAGCGACTATAACATCCATGATACAAAAGATGATGCTCTATTTGCAAACATGAGTCGAGAAGACTACACCAAAAAGCTTGTTCGCTTAGTTTTAGAAGATCCAAAATTACAAAAAAATGCATATGACGAACTTCATTATTTACTACATGAAATCCCCTTTAATGAAAGAAGAGCATGTAATTATGCTCGAAACCGTCTTTTAGAGATAATTGGAACTTTTCCTGCTGAGTGGGATTTAGTCATTGCACCGCATGCAGACCCAACAGAAGTTAGAACTTTTTTTCCTAATACATTTGTTTACGCAGAGGATATAAGGTCTCCTTTTAACCTTGGGTCAATCTACAGAACAGCAGAGGCTTTTGGAGCAGAAGGTATCTTTCTATCGCCTTTTTGCACTGATGAAAACCATCAAAGAACACAAAGATCTGCTATGGGCTGTTCAAAATATATTAAAACAACACGATGTTCGTTAGAAGATCTTCCAAAAAACCTGCCAATATTTGCTTTAGAAACAGGCGGAACACCAATAACAGAATTTGACTTTCCAGAAAACGGCATTGTAATAATTGGATCGGAAGAATTAGGAGTTAGCCCAGAGGGTTTAAAAAAAGCAACCCACGGTTGCGTAAGCATTCCTTTGTCAGGAATTAAAGCTTCTTTAAACGTGGGTGTTGCCTTTGGTATACTTATGCAAATGTGGACTACTCGTCTCCACTCTCAGACTCAAAAGCCATTTTAAGTTTTTCTGATAATTGTATTAATTGCTCTTCACTAGTAATCTTAAAAACTTCAAGAATTTCTGTATCAAATTGATAGTATTCAACACCACCATCTTGATAGTTAGCAAGCATGTTTGCAAAATATATTACCACAGAAAGAGGTTTTGCTACATCAGGGTCATGGTGCAATCGAATTGTCTCAATAATAGATGCAGGGAAATTCCATTTTGCAGCTATTAAGGCTCCAATTTCAGCGTGGTTTTGCCCTGATAAAAGCTTTTCAAATGTATGTGGCTCAATTGTTTTTTCTTCACTTAGATTCTTTAGCTTTGTCATAAAATGTGGCTGTGCAGAATAAAAAACACCTTTACCCATATCATGTAACAAACCACAAACATAAGAATCTTCAATTACTTCTCGTTGTTTTGAAAAGAAGTTTCGACTTAAGTTGTATGAGTAGAACGCAACTCTATGGCTATGTTGCCACAATTGTTTTTGGTCCTTTGTTGCAGTTCCTACAGACTTCATTGACCCTACGGAATATAATAGGTTTTTAATACCTCTTGTACCAACGAGCTTTACAGCATCTGGAATGTTTTTACAAGGGTTAGAAAGCGAGAACGCCGCAGAATTTACAAGTTTTAATAAGTCCGCTGTAAGAGAAACGTCACTACTAATGCTTCTAGCAATATCTGACAATTTAAACTCTGGATCATTTAACATATTATTAATATGAATGATGTTTTCTGGGAACTGTGGTAGCTTATCAATCATATTTACAAGTTCTGTTGAAAGAATAGACATCTTTTCTTGAACATCACCAGAAAGTGGTAAAATTATTCTTGATACAGTTTCTTCATTTTCAGAGAAAACTTGAAAACTGTCCCCAGTAAGGCCTAGTTTTTTGAGCATAAGAATCATAATAATAATACCAAGCCCTGCTCCCTCTGAATCATCTAAGATTTGAGAAAACGCATCATCTACAGAAGAATAACGTTGAGCCCTAGCAATTTTATCATGAATACGCTTATATTCAAAAAGTGTTAAAGGGGCATTGTTTCTAATTTCAATTTTTATTTTTCCTGCTTTGTGTTGAAAAATAAGCTTAATATAGTAACCTTGCTCTTGTTGCATCTTCAAATAGTGTTTAATATTATCGAGTGTATCTGATTTAAAGGTTTTCATACCTTCGTCATAATCGTCAATGTTATTTATATCTAAGCCTTTTTCTTTAAAGTAAACACGCTTTGTATTAGCTTTTTTTGCATTTGTTGTTAACTCATTTAAACAATAAATCAAATATTCTGACATAACTTCTTGGTTAAGCTCTTTTAAGAAAGCAACTAATACTTCTGCCATATACAATTCCATTTCATGTGGAAGAGTATGAGTTGTAATGGAAAGAGGAATCCCTGCCTGAACGGCCTTTTGTATTTTTGATGTATCTAATTTAGAATCTGCCATATAATTATTATAACAGAAATGCAGAAAATGTAAAGACAAAAAACCCCTTCTCTTTGATTTTTATAGCCAATTTTTATCTAAATAAAAAAAGACTGTTGTCTTATTTATTGTTTTCCTTTATTATAATATACATGAGTTTTGATAATGACATCCTAATAGGGCAGCTTGTTGTATTATTTTTTTTACTTTTAGCAACACTTCGTCCTATTTTTAAAAAAACAAAGAGCACCGACACTATTGCAATCGTTACGATAGTAGCTTTTTTTGTAAATGTACTATTGATTTTAACATTTGGTCTAAGTGTTTTATTTATAATTATTTTTTGTCTAACAGTATTAGTTTTTATTACAAATATTGCTAGCTTATATAGATTAAAACACTCTCTATTTTTAGATCGCTATAGCTTTAAATTTACCTTTTTTTCATACCTAGAAGCTTTTTTGGTTTTAATTACACTTGGTCTTTGTTTGTTTTTTCAACCTGTTCCAGTAGATCAAAGCGTACAAACAAAAGAAATTTACACAGGATCTTTTTCACATGGGTTTAAGACCAAAAGTGTTTTTTTTGAAAAAACAGCTCTAATAACTACAGAATACAAAGAACCAGTTATACTAACTGATAATGAAACTACATACAAAGAACCTTCAAAAACAGCTTTTTTATACCTTAGTTCAATTTCGTCATCTTCATCCGACTCAGCACTTAGATTAACAACAATGGCTCAAATGGGATTAACGGTATTCACAGGTGATTTTTATGCTTCAGATGCAATGAAAACTAACACTGTCTTAGACTCCCCTTTTGTAAACACTCCTGTTTTTAAATTATTCGCTTTACATTTTCAAAGCCCTCTTTCCACAGAGCAAGAAGAAATATTGCTAAAACAAAAAGAACTTGAACTAGAGGAATTGCTTTTTATTGCAGGACAAAAATATTCTTCTGTAGTAATTTTAGCTGAAAATGATGTCAAAAACATAGCAAAAAGAGCACAAATTAAGTATCCAGCCTTTATTTTAGATGTAATAAATGATGCTCCCGATAAAATTGCAAGTGAGTATTATAATACAGGCTTAGGAGACTTTGCTTTATTAAACCCTCTCGATGCTTATTTGTCACAATTTGGAAGTTGGAGTGACTATGAAAACTTAAAAACCATTGGAAAAACAGAGAATCCTCACCAAAGAGCTTCTCGCGGGTATGTAAAAGCTTTAGAATCGTTAACAAAGGAGAGTACACATGACACTAAATGAAATGGATACTTATTTTAGATCTTTCTTAAACTTTGATGCTTATGCTAGTGATCCTTCAAAAAACGGCATTCAGGTTCAAAACAAGCATCCTAATTCAAAACAAATTTCTAAAGTTGCTTTTGCCGTAGATGCTTGCCTAGAAACCATAAAAAAATCAATAGAGAATGGAGCTGATGTATTAATTGTGCATCATGGGCTTTTTTGGGGATACGAACAAACAATAACCTCAAATCACTATCAACGATTGCGCTTACTCATTGAAAATGACATTGCATTGTATGCTTGCCACATACCCTTAGATGCAAACGAAGAAGTTGGAAACAATTATGGGTTAGCAAGAAAAATAGGGCTTACAAACCTTTCTCCTTTTGGAAGCTGGAAAGGAATGAAAATAGGTGTGCAAGGGTGTTTTGAATCTCCACATTCCTTATCTACAATTTCAGAATTGCTTTTAGATGATAATCAAAAAATGCTTGGCCTTTTACCTTTTGGAAAAAAAGAAATTATGTCTGTTGCTATAGTTTCTGGTGGAGCAGAAGACTTGCTCTCAGAAGCTATTGAGAACAATATTGATGCTTATATCACAGGAGAGCTTTCACACGAAACATTTCATCTCGCTAAGGAATCTAATATTTCTGTTTTAGCAGGAGGGCACTATAATACAGAAACAATGGGAGTATGTCTTTTAGCAAAAAAACTACATACAGAACATGCAATGGAAACAGTTTTCCTAGACGTTTCAACAGGGCTATAGCCAGACCTTTTTATTTCATATATACTATAACTATCATCAAGGAGTCTTTATGGACAATACATCTACGCCAAGCGCGAAGCAGAGTAAAATGTACAAAATTTGGCCAATTTTTTTAGCGCTTATTATAATTATATTTGATCAAATTACAAAAATATTGATTTTTAACAATGTTGAATTTGGAACAATATACGCAAGTTTTTTTAACGGATTTTTACGTATAACTCATGTGTGGAATACTGGGGCTGCTTTTAGTTTCGGACATGACTTTGCCCCGCTAATTAGAGGGCTATTACTTAGATGGTTTCCCTTATTTGTTTTATTTGGGGTTATTATTTATTATTTTAAGACAAATGAAATTAGTCGCTTTCAACAGTGGTGCTTGTGGGGAATAATCGGGGGAGGTTTTGGAAATCTTATTGACCGTTTTTTCCGACCTGGAGGAGTTGTAGACTTTATTGATGTAGACTTTTTCGATATAGACTTTTTAGGGTTTTACCTTACACGTTGGCCTGTTTTTAATATTGCTGACATGGCTGTTGTGATAAGCGGCGCTCTTTTACTTGTTACCTTTGTCCAAGATGCAATAAAAGAAATTAAACAAGAAAAAAATAACAAGGATATTTAAGACATGACAAAAAAACAAAACACCATTATTTTTCTTTTAAT
>CAYJLQ010000025.1:0-7428 GCA_964370725.1 uncultured Treponemataceae bacterium | reverse complement strand
AGAATATCATCAGGGCTTACTTCGCCTGTAACTTCTCCTAAGTGAAGCAAGGCCTCTTCTAAGTCCTGTGAGACTGCATCCAAAGGCAAATTATGCTCTGTTGCACTTATAGTTTCTTTCAAAGCTTGCAATGCATCATCGACAGCCTTTTTTTGTCTTTGAGAACCAAGACCAGCCTGTGCTTTGTCTGTCTTTGTTTTCCCAAGCAATATATTTTGAATAGTTTCAACTAAAAGCGCAACACCTTCACCTGTTTTTGAGCTAATGCAAACATGATTATTTTTATTCTCTGAAGCTATTTTTTCCTTCTTCACAGCATCAAGTTTATCACATTTATTCCAAATAACTACTGTTGAAGACGTATAGGCCTCTAAAGTTCTTTTTTCATCTTCTTGTAAACCTTTTGTACTATCGACTAAGTACAACACAAGGTCGGCCTCATGAGCAAGTTCATACGAACGTTCTACACCTGCCTGTTCTATTACATCATCAGTTTTTCTAAGACCTGCCGTATCAAAAAGACGCACCGGAATTCCTCCTAAGGAAATCCAACTTTCTATCCAATCCCGAGTTGTACCGTGTATATCAGAAACAAGAGCACGCTCTTCTTTTAGCAAAACATTAAACAAACTGGATTTACCTGCATTTGTTTTACCCGAAAGCACAACTCTAACGCCTTCTTGATATACTTTCTCGCTTTGCCATGAGTCAGCTATTTGAGATAACTGATCACGAGCCTTATATAATTTTTCTGGGTTATATGCATTTGCTATTGCATTTTCATCTTCTGGGTATTCAACTTCTGCTTCAATATCTGCTAACGTTTCAACAAGAAGTTTTTTTACTGAATCAATTTCAGAAAACAGATTTCCAGCAAGGCGCCCTGCAGCTCTGCTTCTGCTTTCATCCGTTTTTGAATCAATGATTTCATGGACAGCCTCAGCCTTTGTAAGATCTATTTTTCTGTTAATAAAAGATCTAAAAGTAAATTCCCCAGGTTCAGCAACACGAAAACCAACGCGCTGCAATTCGTTATAAATAGCTAAAACAGTAATGGTTCCTCCATGGCAAAAAATTTCTGCCATGTTTTCACCTGTAAAACTTTTTGGATTTCGATAAATTCCAACCATAACTTCATCTATTTTTTCTTTAGTTGTAGAATTTTCTATCCAGCCATATACCAGGGTATTTCCTGGTGCATCTAATAGGGCTTTTGGTCGTGAAAAAGCCTTTGAAAGAAGGGTTATAGAGTCTTCCCCTGATACCCGCACAATTCCAAGTGCTGATGGGGCAAGCGCTGTTGCTATTGCTACAATAGGTTCTTCTGGTGTGTACTTACTCATTATTTTCTCTGCCTTGTGCCAGTTTTAAAACTATAAAAAGCTTTGGTATTATAAAGCTCGCAAAAAAGCCAACTAAAAAATATCTTATAAATCTATATAAATGGTAATTTTTCTCGCCTTCTAGTGGGAAAAGTTCTTTTAGTCCAAAATAAAGAAAACTCACAATAATTAAACCAATAAAAACTCTCAATATTTTTTGTTTCTTAGAACCGCTTTTTGCATTAAAACCGCCTTTTTCAAGAAGATACACATAACCAACACCAAGCCCAAAGAAAGCTGCAGACATTGATGTATCGTTTGGTCCTATCCAATTTAAAAGAACTGCTGTTAAGCCAACTATCAAAATCTTAAACGTTTTTGGTAAAGGGGTGATAAACTTACTTAGAGTTGGAACAAAGAGCGCCGCTCCTACTGAAAGTAAAAATCCTAAAACCCAACCTAAAAGCACATCTGACGGATAATGAACCCCTAAAAAAATTCTTGAAAAACCTATTATAATTGGTATGAATATCGCTGTCAAAAAAGTTACTATAGTTCGTTTTTTTGATGAATTTTCTTTCCTAAAAAGAGAAATAGCATATGGATAAAAAGCTGCAGAATTTTGTGAATGGCCAGAAGGCGTAGAATAGCCTGTTTCTGGAATAAGTCCAACGTTAGAATCTACAACGTAGGGTCGTGGCACTTGCAAAAAATCTTTTATGCAAGTATTTAATGAAGCGGAAAAAAGGACAAGAAGAGAAATCCGCACTGTTTTCCTTTCGTCAACACACCAAAAAAATATCGGTAAAAAGCAAAGATACGCAATAGGATCAGAAAGAAAGCTTATAAAAATCATTATATACGTTAATAAATCGCTTTTTACTGTTTGTACAGCATAAATAACTTGAAGGCCCCATTCATAAACGGAAGAATCAAAAACAGAATGCATTAAAAACTCCTATAGTATATTATTGCTCCGAAAAAACAGGAATGGTATCTGTTACATCCCTTTGCGCTTTTTCCCATGGATACGGCATATTTTCCTCTGCTGTTCCAATATGAGGCCGAACCTCATCATAGCGACCAACGTTATTCCAATACATGTATCCAGAGTCGGTTGCATCGCGCACCCCAAAAACTTGACGTTGAACATAATTACTGCTGTAATACTCTTCATCAAAAGAATTATGTTTTAGGAAAAATGATTGCAGCCAAGGTCTTATTATTACTTGATTTCTAGCAATAACAGCATTTCTATAAGTGCCATAAAAATATATTCTATATGGTCGTTCAATTATTGGCGTATATGCTAAAAAAATTGACTCAAAATGACTTGGATATGACATAGGGCTAATAACATCAACATAAGGAGCTATAAGCTCTACATCTTGTCCTGTTCTAGAACCGCTTCTATACCATCCGTTTACACCATAAATATCAATCCCTATTGGTGCATCTATGTTTTTTCTTGCATAAGATAAAAAGGACATGAGCGCACTTTCTTTATCCATACCTTTATCTTGCCAACGAAAATGAGCATCATATAAATTTAAGCCATCAGTAGGAAAACGAATATAGTCAAACTGAATTTCATCAAATCCCAAATCAATAAGCTCTTTTGCTATTTCAATATTATATTCCCATACTTCATGAGAATAAGGATCTACCCAATGTTCATCATAATATGATGTGGTACCATCTTCTTCAGAAATATTGCGTATTCCCAACCAAGAATAATTTGTTTTATCATCCCAAACAGCATATTCTCTCTGATTATATTTATATAAGTTTGCATCTTTAAATACTACAAGTCTCGCAATTAAATATATATTTTTATCTTTAAATGCCTTTATAAAAGGCTCTATATCTAAAGCATACCTGCTAATATGCGCTTTTTCAGCTATCAGAGGATTTTTTGTTTGATAGCGTAAAACACCCTTGTCATCTTTCATATCAATTACAATACTATTTAAGTCATTGGTTTCTAATAGAGTAAGATATTTTTCAATTCCTGTATTATCAGTTACTTGTCCAGAAGGCACGTATAAGCTTCTTTTATCTTCAGCCAAATTGATATATGAGCTTGTTGGTTCTTTTGTCTTTGTCATCCAAAGTTCACTTAGCCCAAAAGCGGTATTAAGCCCTGTTAACGATGGTGCTAACCAAACACAATTCGGAGTTTCTTTCAGCGAATTAATTGAAGAAGTAATTTTTTGACTTGCGCTTATATTCTTTTTTAACGCCATTGTTTTTGTTGAAAAGAATTGAATCCCATCCATACTTAAAAACGCTAAATCATCACCTAAAGATACTAAACTATCCCAAGTGTTAGTTGGTTGCGTTGTTGATGCAATAAGATCCACTTTTTTTTCTTCCCAGTTTAACTTATAAAGCCGAGGCAAAAAACTCTGTGAAAAATATACTTGTGTTTTATTTTTTCCATCTGCAGTTGTTTCTAAAACAGTTAGCATGTCCGCTACTTCATCAGGATTGTCTAGTGTTGGCATTTTTTCAAAACCCGTAGGAATATCTATCCATGTAGGATTTGGACTTTCTGGATGTTTATAGGCCACTCCATAAATGGGATGCGATAAAAAAACTGTTAATGTTTCATTTGAACTTTGCGTTGGAAGCATAGCAACCGCAACAGATTTCGCTCCAGTTGTACGCGCACTAAAACCAAGAGATTGCCAAGTTAACCCCGCATTTTTGGTAATAAAAACTTCTTCTTTTGTTGTAGTTACCATCGTACGAGGATCCCCAGGAAGAGATTCTAAATCTTTTAAGGGGTGAACTTGTTGAATAAAACTAGTATTATTACCATCATATTCTTTAATAGTACTAAACGGGAGACCTTTGTTGCGAGCTTCAAAGGTGCGTAAATCTTTACTGTAAAAAATACCTTTGCTTGTAAGCATGTACCATCCATCTGTGTACATAACTTTTTTTACCGACCCTTCTTGCCATAAAGGAATTAAATTTCCTGACGACATTTTATAAAGCCCTGTATCATTTCCAACAAGAGATTGAGAAAAGGGAGTAGATTGACTTGTTTGTGCTGCAACCCTTTGTGAAAAAAGTGGGGTACTAGAAAAAATTAATACTAAACTGAGAAAAAAAGTAAAAGTTGTATGTTTCATAATCAAGACATAATAGCATAAAAACGACTTGCGTGGAAGGGGGTGACGTGATATACTTTTAAAATAAGCCTTTTTCAGAATCAAAAAAAATAGGAGCATGCATGAAAGATACTGTAGTAAAAAAATTTGGAATTTTAACATCCGGAGGAGATGCACCTGGGTTGAATGCTGCTATAAGAGGTGTTGCTCGAACAGCCATCGATGAATATGGCATGAAAGTAATCGGTATAGAAGATGGTTTTAAGGGCCTAATAGAGGGGCGATATCGAGAATTACGATCCAAAGATTTTTCTGGTATATTAACAGTAGGTGGGACAATTTTAGGAACCTCTCGTGAAAAGCCTTTTAAAAAACCAACAGAAAACCCTCTAACAGGTCTTACCCCTGTTGAAAGCATAATAAAAAACTACAAAGAGATGGAATTAGATGCCTTAGTTGTTCTAGGTGGAAACGGTACAAATACTACAGGAAAACTATTACATGAAAGTGGTCTAAATGTTATAGGGCTCCCTAAAACAATAGATAATGACCTTGCAGAAACAGACGTCACATTCGGCTTCCACACAGCAGTTGACGTTGCTACAGAAGCAATCGACCGACTCCATTCCACTGCCCATAGTCATAACAGAATAATGATTATTGAGGTAATGGGGCATAAAGCCGGATGGCTCGGTTTATATGCAGGTGTTGCTGGGGGAGGAGACGTTATACTCATTCCTGAAATTCCTTACAACATTGATTCAATAGCAAAGCACTTACACAAGAGAAAAGAACAAGGAAAAAACTTTTCAATTGTTGTTGTTGCAGAAGGTGCTTTGAGCGAAAAAGAAGCAACGCTTGATAAAAAAGCTTTTAAGAAAAGTAGAAAAGAAATGAGCCAATCAATAGGTTATAGAGTCGCTAAAGAATTGGAAAAAGCAACCTCTCTTGAACCTAGGGTAACAGTTCTTGGATACACCCAACGTGGCGGAACTCCATCTTCTTACGATCGTGTTCTTGCATCTCAATTTGGTGTTGAAGCTGCACACATGTTAGCAAGAGGCGATTTTGGCAAAATGGTAGTAATGAAAAATGGAATTATGGCTAGCACTCCTCTTGAAAACGTTGCGGGAAAAATTAAAACTGTTCCATTAGATAATGGAGTTTTATTAGCAGGAAAAGCCGCTGGAACCTGTTTTGGGGATGCATAACTGTAATGTGCATGTAAAATATACCCGATGATTATAGTATGAGTATACAAAATTTTAAATGCCATTTCTGTCATGTATGTGATGGAGATGGATGCATCGGTGAGCTCCCTGGGATGGGAGGTTTTTCAAACAACATAAATTTTAAGCTTAATTGTTCAGCATGGGATAAAATTTCAGATACAAAAAAAAGCAATTCAGCCTTTCCTCTAGCGAAAATACGATTAGGGCCAATGACGGGAGCTGTAGAAAATATAGGTTATAAAACAGAAGAGGATTTTTATTTTGACATAATTTCTGCTGTTTCAAACGCTGGTGTATTGCTAAGCATTGGCGATGGATGTCCAGACATAAAGCTTTTATCAGGAATTGAAGCGGTAAAAAAACAGCAAGAAAAAAACAAAAACACGAAGGCTGCAGTTTTTATTAAACCTTATCCCAATACCCGTATATTTGAGCGCATTGAATGGTCTAGCACAGTTGCAGAAAGCATAGGAATTGATATTGATTCGTATAATATAGCAACAATGCGCAATCTAGTTAACCTTGAAAAAAAAACTGCGTCTCATCTAAAAGAAATAAAAAATTATACAAAAGTTCCTTTTTCAATCAAGGGCATATTTAATCCAGAAGAAATAGAAATGATAGCAGAAGTAAAACCAGATATTGTAATAATTTCAAATCATGGTGGACGTGTTGAAAACCGTATAGGAAGTACTGCAGACTTTTTAGTGAAGTATGGAAGAGAAATACGAAATCATTGTGGCGAATTATGGGTTGACGGAGGCATTCGCACCCTTAAGGATATTCAAATAGCTAGTTCGTATGGAGCAAATGAAGTTATGCTAGGAAGACCCTTTGCAACAGCTCTTTGCTCTAATGGAGAGCAAGGTGTTTTAGACTTAGTTAAAACTATGTCTGTTTTGTAAGAAAAAAGCAAAGAAAAAGCCCTTTTTTGAATGTTTCAAAAAAGGGCTTATCTATTTATTTCAGTCTTTTCTATAGTTCAATATTATTAAGAGCCATATTTACAGAGTTTGACACCTTCACATTCTCATCTGAAGTTGTTTTAATATTATCTAAACTGCCTTGCACGCTCGTAATCTGATCATTAGCAGCAAGTACTTCTGTTTTAAGTGTTTTGGCAAAACCAGAAAGATTATCCATTATTTCGCGTTGTTGCGCAATTTTTCCAGAAACATCATCTACCAAATTACCGTTCTGTCTTGAAGCGTCTACAATTACTTGCATTGAATTCATTACGCCCCTAGTTCCAATATCCATTTCCGCTATTCCCATAAGAATACCATCTAAGGCTGAAATAGTGCTTTGTAATTCTTCTGAACTTTCTTCTGACTGAGAAGCAAAAGAAATAACTGCATTCGCAGCGGCTTCTACTGTTTGTTCATTACCTTTTAGAACATCTCCAATATAGGCTGCATTTTTAGCTGTTTCTTCTGATAGCTTTCTAATTTCTTGAGCAATAACGGCAAAACCTTTTCCAGCTGTCCCTGCATGTGCCGCTTCTATCGAAGCATTCATAGCCAACAACCCAGTTTGGTTTGCAATATCTTCTACTGTGTGAATAAAATCACCAATACTTGCAGAAGATTCTTTAACTTTTTGCACTTCTAAGAGAGCTTGTTGCACTAGAACCTTTTGATTTCTCAATGCTTCTAAAAGAGATTTCATGTTTTCGCTACGTTGTGTTGCAATTTGGTTAACACTAGAAATATTTGTAGAAATTTCGGTTAACGCAACTGAACTTTCTGTAATTGA
>CAYJLQ010000024.1:0-14147 GCA_964370725.1 uncultured Treponemataceae bacterium | reverse complement strand
CCATAATTTTATCTGCTGCAGAAGAAATTACATCTGCACTCAAATAAGCTGGATCCTGAATTTTCTCTTTAACTTGAGCAATTCGGTCTAATCGAACATCTGGAGTTCCTGCAGCTATTTCTGACAAGTACATGTCTTCTGCCATAGCTCGTGCTTCACTTGAAATTTCGATACTGTCATGACCAGCAGGAATTTTTTCGCTTTCAGCGTTGCGTTGGGTTTTTTGCACATTTTTTAGGGGATCTAATCGCCCTAGTTTGTCAATAATCATTCTTTTTTCGCCTCTCTTTCTTTGGCATTTCTTTCCCAGATTTGAGCTTTTTTACTCCCGCAACAAAAACCGCAAATTCACCAAGAATTTTTGGTCTGTTGGCAAAGTCACTGTAGACATCTACAGCCTTCCCCTCAACTATTTCTTCATGTAGTTTAGTAAGTTCTCTCCCTACTAAAACATGTCGCTCACTATCAATATCGGCAATTTCTGCCAAAAGTTTAACTATTCTGAACGGAGATTCGTATAAAACTAACGCATTTCCTGTTTCTAGGAGTTCTGACACCCGAGATCGCCTCTTTCCAGGCTTAACAGGTAAAAATCCTTCGAAAATAATAGTTTTTCCTCCCTCTCCAGCTACACTAACAAGGGTTGCAAAAGCACTAGCTCCAGGAATTGGAATAACAGTATGACCTGCTTTACGAACAAGGCTTACAAGGACAGCTCCTGGGTCACTTATTCCAGGTGTGCCTGCATCGCTTGCAAAGGCTCCTGTTTTGCCCTCTTCTAAAAGGCTTATAATTTTTTCAGAAGCCCTTTCTTCATTTTGTGCCCTACAAGATAACAATGGTTTTTTTATACCAAAGTGGGTAAGCAGCTGCAATGTTCGTCTTGTATCCTCTGCTGCAACAAAGTCAACAGACTGGAGCGTTTCAATAGCTCTATAAGTGATATCTTTTAAATTTCCAATAGGTGTAGCAACTACATACAATTCTGACACATTAACATTATAACGCTTTTGTTAGGGGAATACAAGTCTGCATAAATTAAAAAGGAACATTTATCTTGAAAAAGTTAGTTTTTATTTAAAAAAAAGGGTTTTTTTTGTAAAAAATATTCCTTTTTTTCAAAAAATGTGATATACTACAAGTGAGGCATTTTAATATTTTTAATGTATTAGCTTCATACTATACAATTATTTACGCACTGAGAATGAGCGTATGTGTGTTTCAAATACAAGGAGTACCGGTGAGCAAACGCGATTTCCCGAAAATTCATTTTTATGATCAAGATTTTGTTGATATCTATGACAAAACTTGGGCATGGGTTCAAAATTATTGGATGGACGAAAAAAAGGAAACTCCCTCGCCTGATGGGTTCTTTGTGCACCCAGGTGAAGAAGGGTGCGTTATTGACCAATTAGAATCTATTTTCTCTTCTTTCTTTTTAGTATACTCAAATAGAAACTTTCCAGCACATCAAAACCTTGATTACTTATATGCTAGACAAGAAGAAAATGGTGCAATTCGATGGCGCTATAATCTATCAAAAAAAACCCCAGTAATTGATAATTCAAATCCGGAAGGAATAGGTCTTCCTTTATTTGCATGGGCAGAATTTAACTTATTCCATAAAACTGCAAACAAAAAGCGCATAAAAGAAGTTATGCCTATTTTGCAAAAGTATTCAACATGGATAGAAACAACTTTCAAAAATGAAAACAACTTATTTGTTGCTCCTGCAGAAGCAAGTACTATGTTTAATTCTCCTAGGGGTAAAACTGTTTTTCCCATAGACTTTAATGCGGCTATGGCAATTCATGCCTTGTATATGGCTGCGTTAGGGGACATTATTAATGATAAAGATTTAAATTTTCAATATAAAAAACTTTATTTTTCATTAAAGACTCAAATTAATGCTCAAATGTGGGATGCAGAAACAGGCTTTTATTATGATCTTGATAAAGATGGTAATAAGCTGATGCATAAAACTGTAGCAAGTTTTTGGCCTTTGCTAGCCGAAATTCCAAATGAAGATAAGGCAGAAAAGCTAATTTCGTATTTATCAGATCCGAACTCTTTTGGAACAGACCATCCTTTCCCAACTCTTTCTGTAGATCATAAGGACTTTAGTAAGGATGGAGAAGGATACAGAGGTAGCGTTTTCCCTGCCTTTAATTTTATGATTATTAAGGGGCTTGAAAAATATCAAAGATATGATTTAGCTCGCGAAGCTTCTATAAGACACCTTTACCATATGTTAGATGCGCTTTTTCCAGAAGGAGCAACAAAAGGTGGCGATTTATGGGAAGCATATCTTCCTTTGCAAGAAGGGTATGCAAAAATGAAAAATGATGAGTCTTTTCCAAGAAAGAGGCATATTATTTTTGCAGGGCTTTCAACTATTGCAATTATGATTGAAAACATCATAGGTCTTAATATTAGCTTGCCTCGAAAAACAGTTGACTGGACAATTCCAAACTTAGAAATGATGGGAATAGAAAACTTGTCATTAACAAGAAATATGATTACCATCTTATCAAACAAAAGTACAAGAGGTTGGGAAATCCAAATGGAAAGTGAAAAGTTATATTATTTCACTATAAATATTTTGGGAGAAAAGAAAAAAACCCTTCCAATTCCATCTGGAAAATGTTCTATGCTTATAGACAAATTATAAGAAATGTTTTTACATTGTCTTTAGGGGATTAGTATGAAAACGCTAGAGGCTGTCATAGAGTTAGGCTCTACTGGTATTCGCCTTATGGTTTGTGAGGTCGATGCAAAAGGAAACTGGAACATAATAGATAAATCGGAGCTCCCTGTTTCTCTTGGCTGGGATGTTTTTACATCTGGATTTATTAGTAGAGATAGTTTATTACAGTGTATACAAATTTTTAATAGTTTTAGAGAACAGCTAGATGGCTGGAGTATTAAACCTTTTCAAGTAAGAACAATAGCTACAAGTGCTTTACGTGAAGCCCAAAACAGAGACTCCTTTTTAGATCGAATTTTAGTAAAAACTGGATTTCCAATAAAACTCATTGATGGGAATGAGGAAAGCCGTCTTGTTTATCTTGCTATTTTGGATGTGTTACACCAAGATTTTCCGAAAAGTCATAATAAAAACTCAGTTATTCTTGAAATTGGGGGTGGCTCTACCGAGCTAATGTACCTTGACAGAGGCAAGATTGCTACAGTTCAAACACTTCGTTTAGGAACTGTACTTATCGATCAATATATAAAATCAATGGGTGGCTCTAAGAGTGATACAAAACGTTACTTAGAGTACTTTATTAAAAATACCGGTATTAATTTAAATATTAGCGGTGGGTTAAAAAAAATCCATCACTTTATTACTATTGGCTCGGATGCACATTTTATTGCTAAACAAGTTGGCAAACATATTGGAAAGCGAACCTGGTCTATTTCTCGGAGTGCATACTATTCCTTTGTGGATGAAATAGAACAGCTTTCAATAAATGAGCTAGTAAGCAAATTTCAAGTTGAATATAATGATATAAGAATGCTTCCTATATCTCTTCTTATTTATAAACTTTTTTTAGATGTAACTAAGGCAGAAGAAATTCTTGTGTTAGATACAACGATCAGAGAGGGGCTTTTTGTAAGCAAGTTCTCTGAGAACGCGCAGTTAGAAGGAAACTTTTTTGAGCAAATAAAGGCCTCTGCCTTAAATATTGCAAAACGATATAGAATAGATGTGGGTCATGCTCAATACGTAAAAAAAATGGCTTTAAAAATCTATGATGTTATGGCTTCAGAAATTGGCCTACAAAATGATGCGCGATTAATTTTAGAAGTAGCTGCAATTTTACATGACATTGGAACCTTTATTCGTGAATCAGACCATGAAATACATAGTCATTATATAATTTCACACTCGAATATTTTTGGTGTTGAAAAACAAACCTTAAATATTATTGCCTTAATTGCTCGTTACCACAGGGGCGGCTCCAGTCTTCCTGATGATGATGACTTCTTGGCCTTACCAAGAAAAGATAGAATGAAAGTTTTAAAACTTTCTGCCATTCTACGGGTTGCTGACGCACTTGACAGGGGGCATTCGCAAAGACTTTCTGATGTAAAAATATTCTTAAATGAAACAATGCTTATATTAGAGTTAAAAGATATACGGGATACAAAGCTTGAAAAACAAGCAATTGCAGAGAAAGGTAATTTGTTTGAAGCTGTTTTTGGGTACACCGTATTAATTGTCTAGCCTTAAAATGTAAGTAGTATGGAGAGAGATAATGGCAAAAAAACAAGATAAAAAATTTATTAATAGAGAGCTTTCTTGGATTGAGTTTAATGCAAGAGTTTTAAAAGAAGCTCAAAGCAAAGCTGTACCTTTGTTTGAAAGAATAAAATTTCTTTCAATTGTTTCCTCTAATTTTGATGAGTTTTTTATGGTTCGCGTAGCAGGCTTAAAAAATCAAGCGAAGTTAGATCCAAGTTGGGTTGATATTACAGGGCTTACAGCAAAAGAACAACTCGCGCAAATTTCTAAAAGGGCACACGAGGTTTTTGAAGTGCAGCATCAAGTGTTTAGTAATGATGTTCTTGTGGACCTAAAAAAAGAAGGAATCGTGTATGTTCCGACAACAGATTTTTCCCTTGAAGAAAAACAATTTACAGAAAATCTTTTTGATGAGCAGATTTTTCCATTGTTAACACCTCTCAGGACAGAGGAAAATGGAGAGCTACCTTTATTTTCAAATTTAAAAGTGCATGTAGCCTTTTTATTAAACCCTATTTCTGAAAAAGAAACATTGTATACAACATTAAAAAGAGATGACGAAAAGCCTTTAGCGTTTGTGCAAGTTCCTTCTGTAATGGACAGGGTTATTTGGCTTCCTTCCCAAGGAAAAGAAAGGCGTTTTACCCTCGTTGAAGATGTAATAATTCTTTTTGGGACAGCCCTTTTTGCTGGCTTTACGGTAGAACAAACACTTATTTTTAAGACGGTTTGTGATGCTGCCTTTGCTGTAAACGAAGAAGTAGAAGCAAATTTTATTGAAGCTATGGAAAATATAATTAGTGAAAGAAAAAAAGCTGTTCCCATTCGATTAACATGTACATCTAGTAGCAGTGAAATTGCAAGGATGTTGATAGAAAAGGCAAATCTTTCTGAGCAAGATATTTATAGCACTGAAACGCATTTTATAGACTTAAAAAACTTTTCTTCATTAGAAGCTATCGATGGGTATGCACATTTGCGCTATCCTTCTTGGAAAAGTTTTTACCCAGAAGCGCTGGAACAAAAGCAACCTATATGGGACATTGTAAAACAAAAAGATATTCTTTTACATGTTCCCTATGAATCATATGATCCTGTTTTGCAGTTTGTTCACGATGCTGCAGAAGATGATGATGTGCTCGCAATAAAAATGACACTTTATAGAACAAGTGGAGACTCTCCTTTGGTAAAAAGCTTAATTAAAGCAGCTCAAAAAGGAAAGCAAGTTACTGTTTTTGTTGAATTAAAAGCACGTTTTGATGAAGAAAGAAATATTTCATGGGCGCATGCATTGCAGGAAGCCGGTGTAATTGTAATTTATGGTATTGCTCATCTTAAGGTACATGCTAAGATTTTATATGTTGTTCGGCGCGAACATTCTGGCGTAATTAGATATGTGCATATAGGTACAGGTAATTATAACGAAAAGACAGCAAGACTTTATGTTGATATGTCTCTTTTTACAGCAAATGCAGAAATTGCAAATGACATTACCCTTCTTTTTAATATGATTTCAGGATACTCAGCAATTCAAAATATGAGTAGATTATATATGGCACCTGTAAATTTAAAGTCGCAATTATTAGCAATGATCGAAAGAGAGATACAATGTTCATCAAAAGAAAATCCAGGGTTGATACTCGCTAAAATGAATAGCCTTACACACCCCGAAATTATCTCAGCATTGTATAGGGCAAGTGAGGCTCATGTACAAGTTATGCTAAATGTGCGCGGGATTTGTATGCTTGTTCCAGGTATAAAAGGACAAAGCGAAAATATTTCTGTTATTAGTATTGTTGATAGATTTTTGGAACACACAAGAATTTTCTATTTTCAAAATGGTGGTGCTGAGGAACTCTATTTATCGAGTGCTGACTGGATGCCTAGAAACTTAGAAAGACGAGTTGAACTGATGTTTCCTATACTGCAAAAAAACATATTTCAGGACATTAAAGAAACCCTTAAAATATATTTTTCTGATAATCAAAATGCACATAAACTACACGCAGATGGGTCATGGTCTTTAAAATCAGAAAAAGAGGCTCTTCCTGTTCGAAGCCAAGATGTTTTTTACAACTTTTATAAGCAAAAAGCGATGCAAGAAAGTAAGAAAACAGCTAAAGAGTTTTTAGTTCGAAAAAAACAACGCAAGGGAAAATAGTATTAGCGCAAGTACACCATTAGTAACATTACATCTGAGTTGCGAATACCTGAAATTCTACTTGCTTGGCCTAATGTTTGAGGTCTAATTTTTTCAAGTTTTTGTTTTGATTCATTTGAAAGGCTTGGAATGCTTGCATAGTCAAAATTTTCAGGAATTTTTGCATTTTCCATTTTTCGCATTTTTTCAATTCTTTTATCTTGCTTTTCAATATAGTGCTTGTATTTAAAATCAATTGCTGCCGCTTCTAGAATTTCATGTGGGTATTTGTTTGCAAGTTCAGTTGTAAAAAGAGTTTCTTCATTAGCAAGGTTTATATCTTTTTCAAAAAACGCTATAATTTCTTTTTTCAAAGCAAGTTTTTTATGTAACTTTTCCATTTGAAATGGGGTTTTTAAACCTACTTCGTAAGCTTTTGGTGACAGTCTTTCGTCAGCTGTGTCATGTCTAAGTTTTAGTCTATATTCAGCCCTAGCTGTAAACATCCGATAAGGCTCTTTTGTGCCTAGTGTAACAAGATCATCTATAAGGACACCAATATACGCTTCATCACGGCCCAAAATTAATGGCTCATATGACGGGACTTCATTTATTCTATCTTTGTGACCAGCAGTGAAAACTGTTTTTCCTTTTTCATCAATTGTGGGAGTATGGTCGCCACATAATGATTTATGCTCTTTTGAATAAAGGCCTGCATTTATCCCTGCCATTAGACCTTGCCCTGCAGCTTCTTCATAACCAGACGTTCCGTTTATTTGTCCAGCTGTAAAAAGGCCAGCAATTTTCTTTGTTTCAAGACTAGCAAATAATTGTGTTGGATCTATGTAGTCATACTCAACGGCATATCCAGGACGTGAAATAATAGCATTTGCAAAGGGTTCCATTGTGCGTAAAAAGGCATCTTGAATATCTTCAGGTAAAGAAGAAGAAAAACCATTTAAGTACATTTCTTCTGTAGATAAACTTTCTGGTTCTAAAAATAATTGATGCCTTTCCCTATCGGAAAAGCGAACGACTTTGTCTTCGATAGATGGACAGTATCTAGGACCTGTACCACTTATCTTTCCTGAAAAAAGAGGTGATAAGTCTATGTTTTCGCGAATTACTTCGTGGGTTTTATCATTTGTATAGGTTAAAAAACAAGGAACCATTGGGCGCTCTACATTTTCAGTGTCGAATGAAAAAGGGATAATTTTTTCATCGCCCTCTTGAGTTTCTAGTTTTGTAAAATCTATGCTCGATCGTAAAATTCGTGGAGGGGTTCCTGTTTTTAAACGCCCCATTGTAAAGCCATGTTTTACGAGAGATTCAGTTAGGCCGAAGGCTGCTTGTTCCCCAAGTCTTCCGCAATCTTCATCATACGGGCCTATAAATATTTTACCACCGAGAAAAGTTCCTGTTGTTAAAACAGCAGCTCTAACAGAAATTTTTCTGCCTCTTTGTGTAATAAGCGCTGTGATTTTTTTTTCTCTGTTAGATGAGTTTTCAGCAGTAACTGTTTCTATATCTACTATTGTGTCTTGAAGTGTGAAAATATTTTCTTGAGACTCAAGTGTTTTTCTAGCAATATCTGCGTATAGAATTTTATCGGCTTGACTTCTAGGAGCTTGTACAGCAGGCCCTTTGCTTTTGTTTAATAGTCGAAACTGGAGCATTGATTGGTCAATTATTTTTCCCATTTCACCACCAAGGGCATCTATTTCGCGTACAATGTTTCCTTTTGCGATACCTCCAATAGAGGGGTTGCAAGAAAGCCTGCAAATTGCATCAATTGATTGTGTAATAACTATAGTTTTATTGCCCATTCTTGCGCTTGCTAAGGCTGCTTCAAGACCTGCGTGTCCACCGCCTACTACAGCAACATCAAAAGAATCATAGTATCCATTTGTTTTTTGTTTTTCCATGTATTAATCCCACACAAAGTGATATGGTGTTTCTTGGTAAACATAGTTTATCCAATTTGCATAAAATAAATGCGCATAGCTTCGCCATGTAGCTACGGGTTCGCTTTTTGGGTCATCATTTGTAAAATAGTTTTTTGGAAGATCAATAGAGAGTCCTTTTTCAATATCTCTCCAATATTCTCCAGCAAGTGTGTCTGCATCATACTCAAAGTGACCAGTGACGAAAAATTTGCGATTATCTTTTGATCGTACCAATAAAACTCCTGCTTCATCAGATTCTGCCAAAACTACTAAGTCGCTGTTTTTCTCAATGTCTGTTCTTTTAACTTCTGTATGTCTTGATTGAGGAGCTAAAAAAATGTCATCAAAGCCTCGTAAAAGAGGTTCGTTTTTTGAACATTTGTTATGTTTAAATATTCCAAACATTTTTTTATCTAAGTTGTACTTTTGTATTCCATAATTATGGTATAAGCCAGCTTGCGCACCCCAACATATATACAGTGTTGAAAACACATTTTCCTTGGCATAATCCATAATAGTTTGAAGTTCATTCCAGTAGTCCACATTTTCAAAAGGAATTTGTTCAACAGGGGCTCCTGTAATTATCATTCCATCAAATTTTTGGCTAAGGATATCTTTTGAACTAATGTAAAACTTTTGAAGATGTTCTTCCCCTGTGTTTTTTGAAGAATGCGACTCCATGTGCACAAGTGATATTTCTATTTGTAAGGGAGTGTTTCCCAATAAGCGTAACAACTGCGTTTCTGTAGAAATTTTTGTAGGCATTAAATTTACTATTGCAATTTTAAGAGGGCGTATATCTTGGTGAGTCGCTCTTTCATCTGTCATTACAAAAATGTTTTCCGACTCTAAAACTTCTCGTGCCGGAAGATCTGATTGAATTTTTATTGGCATATCGATAAAACTATAGCACATTTTCAGAATTTTTGCTATACTCATTGGTATGAAATTGCAACAGACAAAACAAGCTATAAAAAAATTGAAATCTTTAGTTGCGACTCCGAATTCTGACATAGATAAGTTTCGAGCAGATATAGAAAATATTTTCTCATCACCCATTCTTCCTAATAGGGTTGAATCTGAACAAATAACTATAAACGATATAGAATGCGAAGAGTTGACACCAGAAGTATGCTCAACTTCTCATCTTATATTGTATGTGCATGGGGGATCTTTTATTGGTGGTTCTCCGTCTTCATGGAGGGGTTTTTGTGCAACGCTTGCTCATGCTTCTTGTGCAAAGCTTATTCTTCCAAAATATAGGCTTGCCCCACAAAATCCATATCCTGCAGGCCTTGACGATATAAAATCTGTAATAAAAAAACTGTATACAGAAAAAAAAGATATAATTTTGGTAGCCGATGGCTCTGGAGCAAGTATAGCTTTGGGAGTGTTGTTAAAAATTAAAGCTACCTTCCGAAAAAAAATAAAAGGAATTGTTTTGTTTTCTCCATGGTTAAATGTGTCACAAGACTTGGAAAGCTTAACAGAACAAAATCCTCCAAAAGATAAAATATTAACAGAGCAAGCGTTAAAGTGGAGTGCGGAAATGTACTCGTATTCAGAAAATTTAAAAAGCCCTTTTATTTCGCCTGTTTTTGCAGAACAATCCATGCTTGAGAATTTTCCACCAATGTATATCCAAGTGGCAAAGGGTGAATTAATTGAAGCAGATATTTTATATTTTCAAGGAAGGCTGAAAAAATTTGGTATGCAGTGTGAGGTAGATAGGTGGCCAAATCTTATGCACATGTTTCAAAGAGCTGATGAATATTTAGAAGAATCTCATTTAGCGATAGAAAAGGTAGGAAACTACATACGAGAAAAAGAGGGTATTTAAATGGAATTAGTATGTCCCGCAGGAAATATTGAGAAGTTACGATATGCCTATGAATATGGTGCCGATGCTGCTTATATTGGCTTAAAAAATTTTTCGCTTCGTGTAAAAGCAGACAATTTTCATGATGAAGAATATATTGCTATTCGAGCTTTAAAAGATTCTTTTCCTAATAAAAAACTATTTTGTGCTATGAACATCACCTTTCACAATAAGGACTTAGATGCCTTTTTGGGAGAAATTGACTACTTTAAAAATTATCCATTTGACTCCTTTATTGTTCAAGATATCGGAATGGTTAATTTAATAAAAAAACATTTTCCAGATGCAAAGCTACACTTAAGCACACAAGCAAACTGTATAAATAGAGAAGCGGTAAAAATGTATAAATCGATTGGTTTTGACAGAGTTGTTGTTGGCCGTGAAGCTTCTTTAGCAGAGATAAGAGAAATTAAAGATGCTGTACCAGATATGGAAATAGAAGCTTTTGGGCATGGTGCTATGTGTATTGCCTATTCAGGAAGGTGTTTAATGAGTGCCTATATGAATGGTAGAAGTGCTAATGCTGGAGCGTGCTCACATTCTTGTCGTTGGGATTTTGATTTAAAAGCATCTAAAGAACTTGCTCAAAGTGGGCAATTGGTTTTGGAAGAAAAAAAGAGACCAGGAGAATATTTTCCTGTGTTTGAAGGCGAAAATTTTACAGCTGTTCTTTCATCTAAAGACCTTTGTATGATCGATTACTTAACCGAATTTAAGAATGCGGGAGTTGACTCTTTAAAAGTTGAAGGACGCATGAAGAGTTTATATTATGTTGCTTTAACAGCACGTGCTTATCGTAAAGCAATTGATGCTAAAAAAGGACTAATAAGCGAAGAGGAAGCAAAACCTTTTGTAGAGGAGTTATTTAATCTTCAACACAGAGCCTTTGGAACAGGGTTTTTCTTTGGGCCAGACGATGCAAATGAAACAACATCTGGAGAATCTTCTGGGGCATATGAAATGTCTGGAACAATTGAAAAAGTGCTAAGTGAAACAGATGGCAATAAAATTATTAATCTAGGTAAAGCTACGGTAAAAACATTCGAAGATGAATTGGAATCATTGCATCCAGATGCTAAAAAAGCAAAGGAAAAAGATTACTTAGATCACCCTGAAAAGGTTCCTTTTGCCCCTAAAGAGCAAAAAGGCTGGCATTTTTATCCCTTCAAAGCTATGAATAAAATTGAAGAAGGGGTACCGTTTGAGTTTATTGGCCCAGATACGGTGCGTGTTCCAATGACTGATAATAACTATTGTCTTGTAAATCCTTTAGATGGAACTCTTATGAAATGGGTAAGTTTTGGGCATGATTGTTTAATTTATACAAAAGAAGAATTAGACGAAAATTGGATTTTAAGAATGAAAACAAATAAGATAAGAACTAAAGGGCGCTAAACTCTAGGGAGAAACTATGAATACAGCTATATTATGGGATATTGAAAATGTAACACCCCCTGTTGGAATGAACTATGTTCAAGTAGTTATGGATTCAATTTCTGACGAAGGGAAAATTTCATATGCAATGGCTTTTGGAAATTGGACTGAAAAAAACATAACTGAAATAGCAAAAGAGCTTTCGAGAAATAGTTTTGAATTATTACATATCCCCTCTCAGGGTAAGGGCAAGGACAGCTCTGATATGGCAATGGTAGCTAGGGGTATAGAGCTTATTTTCCAATATCCTAATATTGAAAAATTTGTTCTAATAACAGGAGATGCGCATTTTAAACCTTTGCTACAAAGTTTTAGAAAGTATGGTAAAAAAACGCTTGTTATCTGTGATGTTACAAGAAATGCCTCTGAAGATCTTTTGAGAATGGCAGATGATTTCAAAGATTATCGCGATATAATTGATGCAACCGATTCTGCTGATGAAAATGAAGAGCTTTTGTCGGATGGAAAAAGTCTTTCCAAAGAACAGTGCTTTGATTTATTTGAAGAAGCGGTTGCTGGAATGGTTAAAGAGGGAAAAGAACCTTTCTTGGGGGCTGTTAAAATTAGAATGAAACTTCTTAATTCTTCTTTTAATGAAAAACTTTTGGGTTTTAGAACATGGAAAGCGTTTACAAATGCAGCAATAAAAGTCACTTCTATAAAATATTCAGAAGAAGAGCATAATAAATTGCAATTAAAAGCAGCTGTTAACAAGGGTCTTCCAAATGAGTTTACAGAGCTTTTATTGCTTTTGCAAAATGATGAATGGAAGCCTTTCGCAGATGCTGCAAAAAATATTGATTATAAAAAATATGGATATACAAGATTTAAAAAGCTTGCACATGATGCAGAAAAGCGTGGCTTAGTACAATTAAAAAATAAGGGCCTTATATGGTACCTAAAGAAGCGATAGGGAATTAATATGAAAAACTTTACATGGGAAAACATACAGGGTGCAATTTTTGATTTAGATGGAACACTTCTTGATTCAATGCAACAATGGCAAAAAATGGGAAGCACATACTTAAAAATAAAAAACATTGAAGCAGAAGAAAAGCTCAATGAAAAATTATATCCACTTACAATAATTCAAACTGCTCAGTACTTAAAAGATACCTATGGAATAGAATTGACTAGAGACGATATTATTAAAGAATGCAATGGTGTAATGGAGCATGAGTACAATACTTCAATTCCCTTAAAGCCTTTTGTAAAAGAATTTTTAGATTTATTAAAAGAAAAAAATATTCCAATGTATGTGGCTACAGCAACAGATAGGCACTTAGTTGAAGTTGCTCTTGCGGGGCATGGAATTGCAGAATACTTTAAAGGCATAATAACCTCTACAGAGGCTGGTAGCGCAAAAGCTGAGTCTCCTGCAATTTTTGATATGGCTCTACAAGCATTAGGAACAACAGTTGATAAAACAGTAATATTTGAAGACTCATACCATGCAATAAAAACCGCAAAAGAAGCAGGGTATCCAATTGCGGCTCTTTATGATTTAGCTGCAGAGCGAGATTTAGAAGATATTAAAAAAATATCTAACTGGTATTCTGAAACATTTGAGGAATATGTAGTAGCTCTTTCGTAAAAGCCTGTAAGCTAAAAATATAGACAGTAAATAATTTTTTTGATATAATTCTACTAAATGCGGCAATCTGTTTTTTATGCCGCTTGGAGGAATAATGCCAAAAATCGAAGTAAACGAAAAACTTTTTTTTAACCTAATCGGAGAAAAATACTCATACGATATACTCGAAGAAAAGCTCACTTGTGCTAAGGCCGAGCTTGACGAAACACCCGATGAAACTTTGGGCGAAAACGAACGAACAATAAAAATTGAGCTTAATGACACAAACCGCCCAGACCTTTGGTCAACTACAGGGCTTGCTCGTCTTTTGAAAACCCATTCAGGGAAAACAAAGCTCGACAAGAACTTATACAATTCATTTTTATCAACAAAAGAAAAAGCGTGCGATTACGGAAACCGCATTGTAAATGTTGACCCGGCTCTAAAAGACATTCGCCCTTTTATGACAGCCTTTGTTATTTCAGGAAAACCGATTGACGAGCCAATGCTTTTAGACATTATTCAAACACAGGAAAAACTTTGTTGGAACTATGGGCGAAAGAGACGTTCAATTTCAATGGGTGTTTACCGAGATGCAAACATTACCTGGCCTGTTGATTACGTTGCCGTAGATCCTGATAAAACTTCATTTGTGCCACTTGCTTGTGAAGAAGCGATGACCTGTCGCGAGATTTTAACAGAGCATCCTAAAGGAAAAGAATACGGTCATATTTTGCAAGATTTTAAGAAGTTTCCACTTTTAAGAGATGCAAAGGGCGAAGTGTTATCAATGGCACCAGTTATCAACTCTGCAACTTTGGGGGCAGTACAAGTTGGTGACAGTGATCTTTTGGTTGAAATGACCGGAACTGATATGCCTTCTTTATTGCTTGCAACTATGATTGTTGCTTGTGATTTTGCTGATG
>CAYJLQ010000023.1:0-14802 GCA_964370725.1 uncultured Treponemataceae bacterium | reverse complement strand
AAAAGATAGCTACGCACAAGCGTAAGAAAAAGCTTAGAAAAAACAGACATAAGAATAAGTAGTTTCAGTATTTAACTGATTTTTCTACGACTTTGATGCGTTGTTGGAATTCGTATTTAGTATTCTCTTTATTGACTTCCAGTAATGCTTTTTGCTAAAGGGGCTCACTGCTAACACTATGTGGCAGTGGTCTTTTTTTTAGGAGTATATTACGCTATTAGAACAAGCCTTTTCAATTGAGGACTTAAAAAAAATCCCCGTTCAAGACTTACCACAATTAGCATCTGAAATACGAAAAAGGATACTAGAGGTAGTTGAAGAAAACGGCGGCCACCTAGCAAGTAATTTAGGACTTGTAGATGCAACTATTGCATTACATTATGCTTTTAATAGTCCAAAAGATGCCTTTGTGTGGGACGTGAGCCATCAAGCTTATACCCATAAAATTTTAACAAATAGAAATAATCTCTTCCATACCTTACGCCAAAAAGACGGTCTTTCTGGTTTTACAAAATTTGAAGAAAGCGAACATGATTGGTTTGACTCTGGTCATGCTTCCACTGCTATTTCATCTGCTTTAGGCTTATTGGCTGGAAGAAAACTTAGCGGTGATTCAGGAAAGGTTGTTGCCATTCTAGGCGATGGTGCACTAACTGGGGGTATGTCTTTTGAAGCTCTTTCTCATGCAGGACAGATTTCAAACGATTTAATTGTATTATTAAATGATAACCAAATGTCTATTAATGGCAATACGGGTTCTATTTCGCGGTATCTTTCTAGACTCACAACTACAGTACAATATCAATCTTTTAGATACCACTTTGACCGCATTGTTGAAAAAATTCCCTTTATTGGAAAGCCTTTTACAACCTTTGTCTTTCGCATGAAACGAGCTATAAAAGGTTTGGTATTTACTAATAATATTTTTTCAGACTTGGGCTTTGAATATGTTGGTCCTTTAGATGGTCATAATATACGGGAACTTATTGATGTTTTTAAGAAAGTTAAAAGTATGTCTAGACCTGTTGTTGTTCATGTTATAACAAAAAAAGGGAAGGGGCACTTAGCAGCTGAAAAGGACCCTGTTTCTCATCATGGGGTAAGCCCTCGAAGCGATAAAAATGTTTCAAAAGATATGCCAACATTTACCGAAGTTTTTGGTAAAAAAATTGTTTCTATGGCAAAAACCGATTCAAGAATAGTTGCTATAACTGCAGCTATGACTGACGGCACAGGTTTAACAGAATTTGCAAAACAATTTCCTAATAGATTTTTTGATGTTGGCATAGCAGAAGAACATGCTGTAACCTTTGCAGGTGGACTTGCCAGGTCGGGCTTAAAACCAGTTGTTGCAATTTATTCAACCTTTATGCAGCGTGCTGTAGATCAATTAATACACGATATTGCGCTCCAAAATATACCAGCTGTATTTGTGCTTGACCGCTCTGGTCCTGTTCCAGCAGATGGCGAAACACATCAGGGTATTTTTGATATTTCACTTTTACGACCAATACCAAAAGTTTCACTTTTAGCACCATCTTCCCAAGAAGAATTAGAATCATGTTTAGAATGGGCATTGTCAAAAAACTCGCCTGTTGTTATTCGCTATCCAAAGGCCGTATGCCCAGAAGAAAAAAGCGAACTAAAAATGCCTATTGAAGAGGGACGCGGGGTTCTTATTGAATCAGATATTAAAAAAGGAAAGACTGCCGATATGCTTTTTGTTAGCACTGGTGGCATTTTACCTGAAGTGTTAGAAGCAGTTGATGAACTTAAAAAGGTTGGTAAGAGTGCAGATGTATATAATCTTCGATTTTTAAAACCTTTAGATAAGTCATATTTTTTATCTGTAGCAAAGCCCTATGATAGGATTTTATTTGTAGAAGACGGTATTAGAATTGGTGGTATTGGCACATACCTTGAATCACTATTAGATAGAAACTTTAACGATAAGATAACAAGGGTTAGCGGTTTTCCTGACCGCTTTTTACCACAAGGAAATAGAAGTCAAATTTTACATGATGCGCACTTGTCAGGAAGTCTTTTGGCAAAAAAAGCATTAAGAATGTGGGAATAGGAATGGGCTTTATTGTTCCGTCTTTGCCTCTAAAAAATAGGACTTTAAACACAAATCTTCCCGCCTTTGTAATGTCAATTATTAATTGCACTGGCGATTCTTTTTGGGCCGGTAGCCGCTTTTCTCTAAATACCGCAGACGAATTACAAAAAACAGTTGAATATGCTTTAGAACAATTTGAAATTGGAGCTAGTATTATAGATATTGGAGGCGAATCAAGTCGTCCCGGTTCTAGCTACGTTGAAGCAGAAGAAGAAATGGAACGTATTATTCCACTTATACAAGAAATTAGAAAACACTCAGATGGAGCTATTTCTGTCGATACCAGGAAGGCTAGTGTTTTACGCGAAGCGCTGCGAGCAGGCTGTGATATATTGAATGATATTTCTGCCTTAGAAGATGATGACGCCATTGTTAGTATTGCCGCAAAAGAAAAAATTCCTGTAATTTTAATGCATAAACGCTCTGACCCTCTTACCATGCAACAAAATACCGTGTATAATAATGTTATAGACGATGTATGTGATTACCTTCGAGAGAGGGTTTTGTATGCAGTTAATAATGGTGTAGAAGATTGTAAAATTATACTGGACACTGGTATTGGCTTTGCTAAACACACACAAGATAACATTGCACTAATTACAGCTTCAAAATATATTGAAGAAAAAATAGTACACGAAAGTGGACTAAACATATTTGGCATGTTGATGGGGCTTTCTCGAAAAACATGCATTGGCGACATTACAGGCAAGACTATTGAAAATCGGCTTGCAGGTACAGTAGCTGCAAATATGCTTTCGGTACAACATGGTGCAAAAATATTGCGTGTGCACGATACCGCAGAGACTGTAGATATGTTAAAGGTACTAGAAAAAATTGGATAAGGTTGTAGGGGAAAAATGAGCGCATTTGACAGAATGGTAGAGTTTTATAATTTTATAAAGCCCTCAATAGACATAGGTGTTCTTACATTTATACTTTATAAGGCTTATGGGATAGCAGTAAAGACCCATGGTTTACAAATTATAAAGTTTTTACTTATGATTTTTTCTTTATACGCTATTTCTCTATTCTTAAACTTAACCACTATATTACAATTATTAAATTTATTGGGTCCAGGGCTATTGATAAGTTTTGCAATTGTCTTTCAACCAGAACTTAGAAAAATTATTATGAGCATTTTGCAAGCTGATTGGTTTAAGTTTGGTAACAGAACGAAACATAGCTATATTGATTCTGTGCTAATTGCTGCTGATACTTTGGCTCGCCAAAGAAGAGGTATGTTAGCAGTGTTTACACGAAAAACATCTTTATCAAGTATTATAGATACAGGCACAAGATTAAATGCTGACTTGTCATCAAATCTTTTGGTAACAATTTTTGGTCACGATACACCATTGCATGATGGGGCTGCAATTATTCAATCTGAGAAAGTTGTTGCTGCAGGATGCTTTTTGCCTCTTACTGAACAATCTGGTATTAAAAAGTCGTTTGGGACAAGACACCGTGCTGCTATTGGTTTAACAGAAGAAACAGACGCAGTTGTATTGATTGTTTCTGAAGAAACTGGTGCTATAAGTTTAGCATACGAGTCTCATATTTATTACGATTTAACCGAAACTCAATTAATTAAAACGCTTGAAACCGTTCTTGAAATAGCCACACCAACGACTAAAGAGGTTTCAGGATGATGTTGCGCACTTTTTTTGATAAGTTATTTAATAATTGGCAAGCAAAGTTATTATCATTTGGATTAGCGGTACTTTTGTACGTTGCATTTCAAATAATTACCTTAGATACAAAGCATATTTCTGTTCCATTACAAATACGATCTGAAGGAAATTTTGGCTTAATAGATACTCCACCAGAATACGTTCGAATTGAATTACGTGGAGAGTCTGGAGATATTGTATCAATTCAAGATAGCGACATAGAAGCTTTTTTAGATATTTCTCATGTTTCAAGTGGCGGAGAAATTAGCATTCCTGTAGAAATAGTGTTGGCAGAGAGTTTAACACTTATTGACCCTTTGGAAATACAAGTTGTTCCAAATACTATTACTGTTACAGTTGAAAACTACATAGTGGATTGGGTTCCTGTAGAGCCAAGCTTTGCTGGAACACCGCTTGATGGGTATGAAATGACATCATGGGAAAGTTCTCATAAGGATGTAAAAGTATACGGGCCAAAATCTATAGTAGAATCAACAACGGCTGTATATGCCAATTTTGTGGATCTTAACGAAAAAACACAGTCTTTTAGTGTAGAAACCAATCTTGAAACACTTAGTGACAAAGTGTATCTTATAGATGCTGATACCACTACAGTATCGGTAGTAATAGAACCTCAAATTATAAGTGTGGCATATAACAACATTGTGCCTCAAAGTAGCTCGTTGTTAGAAACATTTACGTTGCTCCAGCCAATTGCTCCAATTGCTGTTGAGATTTCAGGAGAAATGAATCCTCTATCGTTGTATGTTCCAAATCCTAATGTTTTAGAAGTTGACTTTTCTTCTGTTACTGAAGTAGGTGTGTACACATTGCCTGTAATAGCTAATATTCCTGTTGGGTTTACATTGTTATCGCTTGGTGCAACAGAGGTAACGGTAGAAGTTATAGAAAAGCCAGAAGAAGATGCTCTAATAATAGATGGTGAAGAAAATAATGCTCAACCCACAACTGAAAACATTGATGAACTTATAGAGGAACTTGAATGATAATTGGTTGCGGAGTAGATATTATACAAGTTGAACGCTTTTCAAAATGGCAAAAAAATGATATGATGTTAAAAAGGTTTTTTCATCCCAACGAAGTAGAATATGTATTAAACAGTACGGTGTCATCGTTGGAAAGCATTGCTGTAAGATTTGCTGCGAAAGAAGCTTTTGGAAAAGCCTTAGGAACGGGTATTGGTTGTTTAACACTAAAAAACATCTGCGTTGTAAAAGATACTTTAGGGCGACCTTGTTTAGAAGTGTATGATGATGTAGCTGAGCGACTTAAACAATGTGGCGCGAATCGTATTCATTTGTCTTTATCACATGAAAAAGATTATGCGGTTGCACAGGTAATTTTAGAAAAAGTATGAGGAAGTAATGAACAGGTATAAAAAGAAGGAAGAGTCTAAAAATTTAGCAATTTCATTTTACTCTAAGAAAAAAACATTATGCCCTTTTTGCAAAAAAGAATTTGCTAAAGAAGAAATACTCTCTGGTGGTGGGCGTATGATAGCTGGGAACCTTACAGAAGAGCTACGCCGTACTTTTGAACCTTCAGTAAAATATGGGCCAATTTACCCAATGATATATTCTATTGCTGCATGTCCTGTTTGTCATGCCGCATTTTTATGGAATGATTTTGAAAACATAAAAGATCAAGAAATTATTAATACTATTATCGACACAGAATCTGAGCGAAAAGACACGGTAGAAAAAATTGTGCCTTTTTATGATTTAAATCGGCCAAGAACCCTGTATGATGGTGTAGCTGTATATTATTTAGCCTTGCAATGTTATGAAAAACTTCCCCATAACTATTCACCATGTATTAAAAAGGCACTGATTACACTGCGTCTTGCTTGGTTATCTGGTGACTTGGATGCACTTGCTCCAGACAGAGGTTTTTCCTACATTCAGCAGCGTTTTTATTTAAAGTCAATGTTTTTTTATCAACAAGCTTTAGATTATGAACAAAGTCGTGTTGAAGACATTACAGCTATTGGGCACTTTGGCCCAGATATAGATAAAAACTATGGATATGATGGTGTAATTTATCTTTGTGGATTTTTAGAGTTTAAGTATGGTCAAAGAACTAATATGAATGAGCGTTTAAAAAAACTTGATGAATATAAACGAGCTATAGCAAGAGGTTTTGGGCTTGGAAAATCATCTAAAAATAAGCCAGGTCCTTTATTAGAGCACTCTAGAGCATTATATGATCAAATGACTAAAGAGCTTCAAGACGCAAATATGCTAACTGAGGATGATGACGAATAGTGCGAAACATAGCATTAACAATTTCTTACGATGGAACAAACTACATTGGTTGGCAGCGACAAAGAGAAGATAGAACGGTACAAGGTGAGCTTGAAAAAGCTTTATCATTGCTACATAAAGCAGATATTGAAGTTGTTGGCTCGGGAAGAACAGATTCCGGTGTTCATGCAATTGGACAAGTAGCCCATTTTAAATCTCCCATTGACTCAATCCCAATTGAAAATTATGCTGATGCAATAAATTGTTTTTTGCCTAGCGATGTACGTGTGGTTAAAGCAGAAGAAAAAGCAGATGATTTTCATGCACGCTATAGTGCCTCTAGTCGTTCTTATCGCTATTTTTTTCACTGTAGCTCAGTATCGCCCTATGCACACCAATTTGATTACGTGTGGTGGCTTCGTTATAAACCAAATCTAAAAAATTTAAATGAAATGGCGGAATGTTTGTTGGGAGAAATAGACTGTACATCATTTACTGCATTGGGAGATAAAAGCGTTTCACCTTTTAGGCATATTGACAGTGCTCATTTTTTTGAGGATGGTGGAAACCTTGTGTTTGAAATAAGAGCAAACGCATTTTTGTGGAAGATGGTTAGAACGCTGGTTGGCACCTTTATCGATTTGGATATGAGGGGTCTTGGTAAAAAAGACTTTCAGGAAATAATTGATGCTAAAAATAGAAAAAAAGCATCTGCAACAGCCCCTGCGAAAGGACTGTTTTTATGGGATATTGATTTTGACGGAGAAAGAAAGCACCCTTAGAAGAACGTTATTTTATCATGTCTCGCATTTTTTCTAAAGTTTCAGGACTTAATATATGCTCCATTTGGCATGCGTCTTTTTCAGCTATTTCAGCTGTTACGCCTACAACTGTTTGTAAGAACTTACTGAGCATATCGTGTTTTTCTTTTATCTCTTTATATTTTTCTTTTCCCTTTTCGGTAATGATAATATCTTTATAGGGTTCATGAATAATCATTCCATGGTCTTCGAGTAAATGAAGTGCAATGTGTACAGATGGTTTAGATAATCCTAATACCTTTGCAATGTCTTTAACACGAGGTATTGCTCCGCCCTGTGCTAAGTTTCCTACTGTTTCTAGATAATCTTCTAAACTTTGTGTCATTTGTGCCATACCTATATTATAACAGGCTTACGGGGTCAACGTCAACTTCTATATAGACATTAGTTAAACATTTATAATTATATAAAAAAGATTTACACACCCTTTGGAGTGGTAAAATTGTGCTTGCTCTTAGTAGTATTTGATTTCGATAATTTGCAGCTATTTTTGCTAAAGGACATTCGCTCGGCCCTAAGATGTCGATATCTTCATTTTGTGTTTTCGCAATATGGCTTAATAAGTCAAAAGCTTGTTCACATGCCAGTTGGGATTGCTTTTCATTTGCGCTTCTAAACACTAAACGCAAGAGGCGAGTATATGGTGGAAAATTTGTAATTTCTCTAAACTCTAGTTCGCTTTTATAAAATCCTTCTAAATCGCCTTTGCATGCAAATTGGATAGCACTTCTTTCTGGATTAAATGTTTGCACCACTACATGACCGTCAGGAAAAAATCTTCCTGCACGTCCTGCGACTTGGACAATAAGTGAAAATGTTCTTTCAGCTGAGCGAAAGTCGGGTAGGTGTAATCCTGTGTCTGCAAGAACAACGCCTACAAGACGCACATTTGGAAAGTTTAATCCCTTCGCAACAATTTGTGTGCCTAAGAGTATGTCAATTTTTCCATCTTTAAAGTCTGTAAGCACTGTTTGCAAATTGTTGTCTTTTGTAAGTGTGTCTGTGTCTACTCGAGCTACAACTTTGTTGGGGAATTTTTGTTTTACTTCCTCTTCAATAAACTCTGTACCAAAACCTGAATACATAATATCGAGTGAATTACACTCAGGGCATGATTGTGGGGGGCGAAT
The DNA here is from genome assembly GCA_964370725.1 of uncultured Treponemataceae bacterium. Lineage (GTDB taxonomy): Bacteria > Spirochaetota > Spirochaetia > Treponematales > Treponemataceae > CAYJFX01. The sequence goes on along the minus strand of CAYJLQ010000023.1, from coordinate 6,798 downwards.
TGAAAATCCGCAGTAATGGCAGCGAAGAAGGCCTTCATGTTTGTGGTAGGTAAGTGAAACCGAACAATTTTTACACTTTAAATCATGCGAGCAAGAATTGCACTTAAAAAAATGGGTAAAGCCTCGTCTGTTCAAAAAAAGTATAACTTGTTTTCCGTTATGAAGAGTTTCTCTCATTTCGTCTTCAAGTTTTTTTGAAATACATCCATTTGTTTTTGACTCCTCGCTTCCGTTACCAAGATGGATTATTTCTATAGCTGGTGGCTTACCTCCAGAAAGTCGTTTTGTAAGAACGTGTTTTTTTATAGTACCTTTTTCAATTTGTTCCCATGCTTCAAGCGATGGTGTTGCGCTTCCCATTATAAGTGGAATACCTAAATCATTGCATCGTCTCATTGCTATTTGTCTTGCAGAATAACGAGGGGAATTGTTTGACTTATATGAGCCGTCGTGCTCTTCGTCGATGATTATTAAGCCTAGATTTGGAACAGGCGCAAAAATTGCACTACGTGCTCCTATTACAATACGTGCAGTTTTGTTTAATATACGCTTCCATTGTTCAAGGCGTTGGCTTCCCGTAAGTCCTGAGTGCAAAATTGCTACTGTTTTACCGAATCGCTTATATACTGCGTCTATTACTTGATGCGTTAGCCCAATTTCAGGTACTAAATAAATAATGCCTTTGTCACGCTTTAACATTTCTTGTGCTACACGTAAAAATACTTCTGTTTTTCCAGATCCTGTTGAACCATATAAATAATGCAAGTTTGAACTATTATTGGTGTTGTCGGTAGCGCTGAGTATGTTATTTATTGCTGTTTGTTGTTCCTCAGAAAGAGAGTGCTCTGTATATTCTTCCTCATCTCCAGCAATTGATGTAGAAAGTTCTTTTTCGCGCCTTCCTGAAGGGAGCATTGCACTTAGCGCCTCTCCTCTTGAGCATAAGTAGTATTTTTCCATCCATAGTGCTAAGTTTACCTGTTCTTCGGTGAAAATTGCTTCTTTGTCTATTATTCTGTTTATGCTTTTTAGTTTGTTTTCAGGAAAGTCAATGGCTGCAGGTTTTTCAGTAAAAATAGCGACAACAAAGGCTGTCATTTTTCGCCTTCCAAGTGGTACTTCAACACGCATTCCTACTGAAATTGCTTCGGTTTCTGTTGTAGTATAAAAAAAAGACTGAGGTAGTGGGATGTTTAAAAATGTTTCAACATAGACTTTATCTTCCATGTTTAATTACCGTTTGCGTAATGTGGTGCTAATTCTTCTAGCTTTGCTTTAAAAAGTTTTAAGTCTTCCCATGCAGGTTTTTTGTATGATGCATCTCTTAAAAGTGCGCTTGGGTGATATGTTGCCATTAGTGGTATTGAGCTTGTTCCTTCTGTGCTTAGTGGAGGGTAGGAGTAGAATGTTCCATGTAGGCGCCCAATGCCATCTGAGGTTTGTAAAAGTGTTTGAGCTGCAATTCGGCCAACTGCTAAAATTATTGATGGCTTTAATAGTGCAATTTGGGCTTGTAAAAAGGAACTGCATGCTTCTGTTTCTGATTGGAATGGATCTCTATTATGAGGAGGGCGACATTTAACAATATTTGCTATAAAACAGTTAGTGTTCCTTGACAACTGAATTGATTCAAGCATTTTATCCAAAAGCTGCCCTGCAGGGCCTACAAAAGGGAGTCCTTGACTATCTTCTTCTTGCCCTGGACCTTCTCCTATTACAAGTACTATTGGATCTTTTACCCCGACACCTGGAACAGTGTTTGTTCTACCTTTGTATAAATCACATCTAGTGCAAGTTGCTATCTTTTCTGCTATGGAGTCAATTGTTTTTCCTGTGTGAGTATCTTTTTGCTGAGTGGTATCTGTCTGTGCACAAACACTCTGCTCTGTGTTGAGTTCTTCTTCTTGAATGCTTAGTGTAATTTTTGGTACTGGTGTGCCATGAGCCCATGACGCGGCTGTGTTAAAAAGATTTTCGAGTGCTTTTTTTTGTGTTGAATCCATACATATACTATACTCTGATATACTATTTTTATCAAGTGTGTTATATTTATAGCATGAATTTTATAGATTTTCACATAGACACACTTATTCATTGGTTAAAGCAACAGCAAAAAGGCTTGGATAAAGATGCAACTTTATACAATAATCCTTATCACGTAGATTTTTCTCGTTTAATTAAAAGCGCTTATGCGGCTCAGTTTTTTGCAACATATATTAACCTAGGCGAAAAGACTTTCTTTTCAAATACGCATTATGAAGATGCTTTGTTTGCTATTGATACCTTGCATAAGCAAGTTTCGCTATCAACTGATATTTCTATAGCGACTTCCTTTGATGAGTATAAAAAAAACAAAGAAGAAAAAAAACATTCGGTTTTTATAAGCGTTGAAGAAGGCGGAATATTAGACAATGATATTACAAGGCTTGATACTCTTTATGAAAGGGGAGTAAGAGCTATTACCTTAACATGGAATTATGAAAACTGTATTGGGTATCCTCATGAAAAGAGTGGAAGTGAGTTTGGTTTAAAGCCTTTTGGTTTTGAAGTAATTGAAAAAATGGAAAACTTAGGCATATTGGTTGATGTTTCTCATTTATCTGACCAAGGCTTTTGGGATATATGTAATATATCAAAAAAGCCCTTTATTGCAACGCATTCAAATGCACGCACTGTTTGTGATACGACAAGAAACCTTACTGATGAAATGCTAAGGGCTTTAGCTGGCAGGGGTGGAATAACGGGTTTAAACTTTTATGGCTATTTTTTGCAAGGAAGTGAAACAAGTTCTGTGGAAGATATGGTAAAACATATACAACATATTGTGAACGTTGCAGGTGAAGATGTATTAGCCCTTGGTTCCGATTTTGATGGCATAGAAGGAAATCTTGAACTTGAAGGAGTACAAGATATTTATAAGCTAGTAAATGGCATGGAAAAAGCTGGTTTGCCTTCTGCTGTAATTGAAAAGATATGTTATAAAAATGCTGAAAGTTTTTTAGAAAGGGCTTTATAAAATAAAAAAAACTATTACCCATAAAAAATAGGTAATAGTTTTTTTCGTTAGTTAATAGCGTCGATGTTTGCTTTTCCACCTGGAACAAATGGAAGAACTAGTTCATCAGGTTCTATTTTACAAACTACTAGGCGAGGGCCTGAGCCTTTTGGCGGGAATGCAACATTGTTCCAACCACTTGTAAAGGTGTCTACTGCTTCAACGCCAAATCCTTTTGCAATTTCAAGTAAGTTCGGTTGCTTTTCAAAAATTACTGCAGACAAGTTATCATTACATAAAAAATGTTGAAGTTGTCTAACCATTCCCAGCCTTCCATTTTCAAGAACAATAATTGTTACATCCAAATTTAGTTCGGCAAGCGTTGCAAGTTCTTGTATGTTCATCATTATTGAACCGTCGCCTGAAATACATACCACTCTTTTATCGGGATTTGCATAGGCAGCTCCAATAGCTGTTGGAAGGCCGAAGCCCATTGTGCCAAGAGAGCCTGATGTTAAAAGTTGGCGAGGTTTTTTAATTGGATAAAATTGCGCTGTCCACATTTGGTGTTGTCCAACATCGGTTGTTACAATAATATCATCTTCTGAAATTCCAGCCCCTTTTGCAAGGCTTGGTAGTGTAGAAATAAAGCGCCCTGGGGAGCATCTTTCTAAGTCGTCAATGAGTTCTTTTTTTCGCATTTCAATGTGTGCCGTATACGCTTTTTTATCAATTGGGTTTTTTGTAACAATTTGTGTAAGTTCTGTAAAAAAGTTTTTTGCGCTGCATACAAAATATGCTGCACACTTAAATATTTTATTTACTTCTGCTGCATCTATGTCTACATGTACAATTTGGGCGTTGGGACAAAACTCATTTATAAGCCCTGTTGCTCTGTCATCAAAACGGGTACCAATGGCCATTACAAGGTCTGCTCCGTGCATTGTTTTATTTGCTGTCATGCTTCCGTGCATACCAATCATACCGCAGTTGTTTTCATCATGATGCTCTAAGCATCCTATTCCCATTAAACTTGTAACTACTGGTACTGATAAAACTTGTAAAAAGTCGCGCAGCGCATTTGTTGATTCAGGATTGTTACATCCACCACCAATATAAAATACAGGCGCCTTACTTTCTTTTAGTAAATCGTATGTTTTTGAAAGAGCATCGGTAAATGCTTGTCCTTCAGTCCCATAGCGAGGAGATTCATTATCGGTAATTGATATTTCTGGCCATTGTTCAAAAGTAATTGTTTCTAGCTGAACATTTCTTGGAATGTCTAAAAGAACAGGGCCTTTTCTTCCTGAGTTTGCAATCTTAAAAGCTTTTGGCACAGCTGTTAAAAGTTCTTCAGCTGATTTTACCATTATGCTATGTTTAGAAATTGGGAATGAAAGCCCAAAGGTGTCTGCTTCTTGGAACGCATCTGTTCCAATTAAGCTTTTATTTACTTGCCCTGTAATTGCAACAAGCGGAATAGAGTCTGCACGTGCATCGGCAATTGCAGTTAAAAGATTCATTGCACCAGGGCCACTTGTTGCCAAGCAAACGCCAACTTCATCTTTAGACCTTGAAATACCTTGTGCAAAAAAACCGCCAGCTTGTTCATGGCGTACTAAAACATGTTTTATGTTGCTTCGAGTGAGTTCATCGTAAAGTGGGAGTATTGAACCTCCTGGAACACCTGCTACTACATTTATTCCGAGTCTTTCTAAAAATCCAATAATTATTTGTGATCCTGTTGCTGTTATCATTTGTGCATCCTTCTTGTCATAAACTCTTTTTTTGTCAGTTTACGATAGTATAGCAGAGGTTTGGGAAAAATGGAAGAGTAAAGAGGCTCAAATATCTTGTAAAATTGCTTAAAATTTGTATAAAAAAATACTCAAAAACCTTAAAAAAAGATGATTTTTTTTGAAAAAAACAGTATACTAAAGGTAAACTGAGCTTTTTGTCGCTTAAAATTATTTTACATTTTTACAATAATATATAGGATTTTTATGAAAAAATTAATTACAATTATCGCTTTCACTTTTTTATTATTAGCATGCGATATGTTTCAAGTAGATGTTATTGAATACCTTGACTATTACACCAATACCGCAGGTATTGAAGAAATTACATACGATGGTAACTATCCAGTTGATTCAAGTGGAATAATTAATATTCCAAGTGGCGCAGACAGAGTGCTAACCTTTACGCTTAGAAATCCTCAAAACTATACGCTTATTCCAACCATTGAATGGCCCACTTCTTTAGTAGGCTCTGGCGGGGCTACTCCAGATTTTAATGATTATACTATTTCACAAATTAACTCAGATACCATTCAATTACTACTCACAGATGATTTTGTAAACGCACTAGACAAAGCTGATGAAGATACTTTTTCAGCTAAAATACAAATACAAGACAATGCCTCAAAACGATTTTTCGATCCTCATACATTTGAGGTAGCTATAAATACAGCTCCTGTGCCTGTAGAAAATGCTCGATTATTAGTAGAGGCAAATAAATGGGTAGTTGCATTTAAAGTTCCTACATTTGATGAGTTTCACCGAGATATTGGTATTTTACGAATAAACAATGTTCAAACAGTATTGGAAATAGAAGATACTGGAAATATTGATAAAAACGAACTTGAATCTTCATTTTTGACCGCTGCACCTAGTGGTTTAGAATCTCTTGACGGCAGTGCCCTTCCAAGCGATGCAAATACCATTTATTATGAAACAGGCATACAAATTAACAATGCCGTTCAGTATAGCATAAGCTTACAGGATGATAAAGGTTTAACAACTACAGTATCATTAGGAAATGGTGCGGAAAAAATGCGTAATACATTTTATGTAGATCAAGGCGCTAGTGCAAGTAATGATGCAACAGGAAAAGATAAAGATAATGCTTTTGATACAATAGAAAAGGCACTAGATGCAATAGGTACCCCTAACCAGGATACTCAGTATATTATTAATATAAAGGGTACTTTTAGTCCAACAGATAATAGTGGAAACACGATTAATATTACAAGTGCAACACCATATAATCTTCTTTTACAAGGATGGGATAGTTCAAACAAAGGAACCATCAAGGGAAGTAGTTATAACCGTGTATTATACATAAGTGGTGCAGGAGCAAATGTAACACTTGGAGAAAATCTAACTCTTTCTGGTGGAAATGCTAATGATGGTGGTGGCGTATATATAGAAAGCGGAAGCTTTACTATGACAGGTGGCGCTATAAGTGGAAATACTGCTACAGAAGAGGGTGGTGGGATCTATTTAAGCGATGGAACTTTTACCATGAGTGGTGGAACGATTGGTGGTACTAATAGTTCTGAAACTGGCGGTGGCGTGTTTATCGCTAATGGTAACTTTACCATGAGTGACAGCGCCCGTATTAGCAATAATGAAGCTGACTATGGAGCCGGTGTTTATATAGGTAGTTCTTTTGGTAATTCAGACTTCAGTATGAGTGATAATGCTACTATTAGCAATAATAATGCTAGCATATATGGTGGTGGTGTTTTTATGAATAACTGGGGCTCTACTATTACCTTTAGCATGAGTGGCAGTGCGAGTATCAGCGATAATGATGCTGTTAGAGGTGCTGGTGTCTACATGTCTCAACAAAATGGTGGTGCAACAACTTTCACAATGCATGATGGAACAATTAGCAGAAATACCGTAACTACACCTTCAGGAGGTCATAGCTACGGCGGTGGTGTTTTTGTAACAGGTAGTGCCGCTATATTTGAAATGCTAGGTGGAACCATAGGTGGAAGCTCAGAAGATGAAGGCAAC